>CAYWBE010000361.1:0-1504 GCA_964456295.1 uncultured Candidatus Nemicrothrix sp. | reverse complement strand
GTGCGGCCCTCGAAGAGGTCCATCATGAGGGCTACGTCGTCTGGGTGGTACGCGCTCACGTCGAACACCACGTCGAACTCGGAGCCGCCGAGCACCTCGCGTACCTGGTCGTGGTCAGTGCGATCGGCGTAGAGGCGGTTGATTCCCTCCGGGAGGGGTGCGTCGGTCCGGCCGCGGTTGACGATCGTGACGTCATGGCCCTGGCCGACCAACTCGTGAACCAGGGCCAGCCCGTTGAACTGGGTACCCCCCATCACGAGAACCTTCTTCGGCGTGCCGCTCAACGGACGATTCCCACCCAGGCTCTCCGCTCTTCCGGCCTCGGGTCGTTCAGCAGGCCGCACTCGTCGTCGAGGTCCATGACCACCCGGCTGTCCGGGTCGTAGCGGGGCCACTCTCCCAGGTCGGCAGTCGACGGGTCGCCGTCGCGGATGAAGGCGATCCAGGCGTCGTGAATCCTGTCGGCCAGCACGGTGGGCGGTTCCCCGGGGCCGATGAACACGTCGACGCCGGGCCGGTCGATGGTGTTGAAGGTGAACGGAATCTCCAGGGCGTGGGCCGCTCCGAACATCCCGTCGAAGGCCCGCGAGTCCCACGAGAACCGGTACATCCACGTGTCGGCCCCGCCGGCGTGGCGGTACTCGGCGTGCCGGACCGCAGGCACGGTGAACACCTTGTCCGAACCGATTGCACAGGCCAGCCAACCCGGCGCCACCTCGCCGGACCTCTCGTCGCCGAGACGGCGCCGGTAGACCTCGAGCATGGCGTCGGGATCGTCCGTGGTCCGCGCCACCAGGTCGGCCAGGCCGTCGGCGTCCATCGTCGTGACGCCCCACAGCGACAGTTCGTCCTCGTTGGTGCCGGTCAGCAGTGGGACCTCGCATCCGTGGCCGGCGGCCACCAGGTCACGAGGGTCGGCGGGGAGGAGGTCGTGGCCCCATACCGGATAGAAGGGCTCCTGGCTGCGGCCGGTGTCCTGGCCCCGCTCAGAACTGACCCGCTCCTGGGCGTCGAGGATGGCCTCGACGGGCAGGGCCATCAACTCTTCGGCCGTCGGGTTGCCGAGAGCGGACAGGAAGTCGTCGGCGATGTCCTTGCCGTCGACCGGGTCGAAGGTGTGGTGCAGTGCACCGCTCTGGGCGATGGCTCGGTGGAACAGCCCTTCGGTGGACGGCATGGCCAGCAGGTTCGACACGCTGAACGCCCCTGCCGACTCGCCGCCGATGGTGATGCGTTCCGGATCGCCGCCGAACGCCGCGACGTTGTCGCGGACCCACCGGACGGCGGCCACCTGGTCGAGGGTTCCGTTGATGCCGCAGGTGGCGAAGTCGTCGCCCAGGTGCGTGCCCAGGTCGCAGAACCCGAGCGCGGCGAGCCGGTAGTTGATGGTGACCACGACGATGTCGCCCCGGGTGGCGAACGACGTGCCGTCATACCACGGCACCGAGCCCTGACCGTGCTTGTAGGCGCCGCCGTGGATCCAGACGTAGACCGGCCTCAGGGC
>CAYWBE010000360.1:0-1516 GCA_964456295.1 uncultured Candidatus Nemicrothrix sp. | reverse complement strand
CCTCGTCGGCCGCGAGGTAGCCGGTGCAGCCACCGCGGCCACAGGGCACGCGGTCGAATTCGCCGCAGCGCGGGCACTGGTCCTCGCCGAAGCCCAGCCACTCGGAGCAGAGCCAGCAGTGTCGTGCCTCTCCCATGGCCGGAAGGTACGCAGTGCGCGTGACACGAGAGTTGGCAACGGGGGCGCCTGTGAGGGGACTGCCCGTGGCGGGAGCGCTGTCACAGGGGTGCCCTACCGTCCGGGTATGAACGACTTCTGGGATGACGATGGCAGCAGCGGCTCGGATGGCGGTTCGGACGGTGGTTCGGGCGGTCGTGGTGGGAAGCACTGCGACGCCTGCAACGAGTGGTTGGACGGTTCGGACACCCACTGCCCCAGCTGCGGTTCCGAACGCTGACCGGCGGGGTCGACGACCCCGTTCCCCTGGCCACCCGGGCGGGTGGCCGACGTCCGAGTCGGTGTTTTTCGGGCCAGAGGGAGGAAAATGCGGCCATAACGGATATTATGGACGCCGATGACATCAAATAGTCCGACCGACCTGGTTGGACGGTGTGGCGGATTGCGGTGCGGAAGCCGCTCGATGCACCTCGAGAGTCATCGAAGCCATGGGAGACCATGGGAGAAGGGATGGACAGGTGTCCACACTGACGTTGGGGATTGACGAGAACCTCCAGGGGTCGCTCGACCAGATCAAGGAGGCGTTCGGTGACGGTTCGGACGCTCCCGCACCGCTGTCGCCGCCGCTCTCGGCCACCGGGGTGGCCACCCACCGTCGACTGCCCGACCGGGCGGTCGTCACGGTGACCATCGAGGCCGACGGATCGGACGACGTCGAGGCCCGGGCGAAGCTCACCGTCCGGCTGGACCGGATGGCCGGGCTCGTGGAGGGCTCCGACTGTCGACAGTCGGCCCCGGTGCGCTGTAGGAAGACGACCGTCGGCGAGGGCGACGCGACGGAGGAGTGGTTCACCGCCACCACCACGGTGGTCCTGCGGCTCGACCCCGGTGAGTTCTTCGGCACCGTCCTGCAGCTCATCCTGGAGGGCTACTCGCCGGCTGCGCCGACCTACGAGTTCGACGAGGCGGCCCCCCTGGGGTCCGACCTGCACCGGGAGGCCGCGGCCGATGCCCGGTCGAAGATCGAGGCCATCGCCACGGGGGCGCAGTTCGGCCTCGGCGAGGTGGTGGGCGTCGACCTGGTGGACGCCGCAGCGTCGGCGGCCACCACCCGGCTCGCCGATCTGGTCGCCAACAGGGACCAGTTCCGCGGCACCTTGCTCCACGATCGTTGGAAGATCCAGTCCGCGGACTATTCGATGGCGTCGATGGCGCTCATGCCGAGCTTCGCGGACATGAGGTCATCCGTCTCCGGATGGTTCAACCGTGGAGACGGAACCGACGAGGAGCCGGCGGTGCCGGTCGTCGAGGACCTCGGCCCGGAGGTGGACGCCGAGGTGCTCGAGTTCCTCGGCGGCGAGATCCCGGTCCGGACCACCACGGTCACCGTCGGGCTCAC
>CAYWBE010000359.1:0-1518 GCA_964456295.1 uncultured Candidatus Nemicrothrix sp. | reverse complement strand
GTCCGGTGCATGTCTGGTCAGGCCATCAGACGATGCGCAAAGAGCGCTTCGTAGTGGGGGCGACACGTTGAATAGGCGTGCTTCAGGAGGTCGTTGTGGTCGATCGACACGTAATCGCGTTGCTGGACGGCGAGCCCGGTGGACGCACGCAGATTGTCGTGCCATGAACCGCTGTCGTACCAACTCATGGCCTCCTCCCTGGGGGCCTCCCAGTGCATGGCCTCGGCCAGGAACGGGATGCCGACCGCCTCACACCACGCCGAGGTGATGCCATCCGGGTCGGCCATGAGGTCCTCCGCGTCGATGACGGGTGGTGGAGCGCCCCGTTGTTCGGTGAGTCGGTCGAACAGGGACCGTTGCTCGGCGAAGCCTGTCTCGGCGATCTCGAAGTCCGGCCACTTGTCGTACATCGAGGGCAGGGTCCTGGCTGGATCACGGATCAGGAAGGAATGGGTGAAGTGGTCGAGGAAGTCGTCGTCGGCCATGTGGGTCACGTAGTGCGGGAACTCCTTGATGAACACGGGCCCCGTTTCGGCGGCCGCCCGGAGGTCGGACCAGACCACGGCCGAGGTCAGCCCGGGTTTCGGTCCGCCCGCCCGTTGCGGAGGGCACCGCCGGTCCTCGCCGAGGTACCAGGCCTCGCCGAACGGTTCGTGGAGACAGTGGTGGTCCTTCCGTTCACGCATCATCTGCTCGAAGGCCGTGGATCGTGAGCGGGGCACCGCCCACAGGGCGAGGATCGTGTGCACTCAGAGGGTTCCGAGCAGTAGGCCGTGGTCGCGGACGGGTACCCCGAGGTCGAGCTCGCGGAGCATCCCCCAGAAGAGGGCGTTATCCGATGCCACGACCGGCTTATCGAACATGGCTTCCAGAGCCGGCACATGAGGTGCCGTCCGGAAGCCGGCGCCGGTTTGCACCACGACGTCGGCGTCCCGGGCCGCCTCGTGGGCTAGGCGGATGCTCTCCATGACGTCGCGGTCCGGATGGTCCCACACTGTCTGGTCCTCGACCTCCAACTGCTCTTCCAGGGTGGCGTAGAGGCCCTGGTCACGCATGTGGCCGCTGGACAGGATCTCGAATCCGGCCTGCTCCAGATAGCGGTTGATGCCGTCCCTCCAGTCGTCCCGGTAGTAGGCGTTGCTGACAGCGATCCGCCTGGCCCCGAGGTGGCGTAGTGCCTCGACGATGCAGTGTCCAGCCATGAGGAAGCGGGCACCGATCCGCTCGCTGAGGTCGTCGCAGAACCCGGCGATCTGGTCTGGCGTCGTACCGGTGCAGTGCACCCAGTTGCTGCCGGCCTGGCCGATCACCTGACAATGTGACTCGGCCAGACAGGTGGCCGCTTCGTCCAGTAGGTCGAAATTGCGAGTCCGTTCGTTGAGGTGGTACTCGTAGCCGGGGATGTGAAGCGCCCGTTGCATGGCGCCCACCCCTTCGGGGGCGACGGCCGTGAACTGCTGCACCACGTCGTCGAAATAGCGGGGTGTCGTGACGAAGCCCGAGTAGCCGATGTAGCGC
>CAYWBE010000358.1:0-1530 GCA_964456295.1 uncultured Candidatus Nemicrothrix sp. | reverse complement strand
CCATGGTGGGCCGCTACCACTGGGTGCCCGTCGCCCTGCTGGCCCTGCGGGAGGCGGTCATCACGGTGTACCGGCTGTGGTTCGCTCGACGGGGCCTGGCCGTGCCGGCCCGACGGTCGGCCAAGTGGAAGACGATCGTGCAGGGCATTGCCCTGCTGGCCGCCGTGATGCCGCCACTGCGCGACGCGGACCTGGCCGTCGGGGTGCTGCTGTGGCTGGCCGTGGCCTTCACCCTGGTGACCGGTGCCCAGTACCTGCTGGACGGCAGCCGGGCCACCAGCACCACCGGCACCAAGCCGGCCTGACCGGCCGGGCGGACGGGGGAGCGGGTCGTGCGGTGCGAGATCGTGGCCGTCGGGACTGAACTGCTCCTGGGCCAGATCGTCGACACCAACTCGGCGTGGATCGGCGAGCAGTTGGCCCTGGCCGGCATCGACTGCCACCGCCACACCGCGGTGGGCGACAACCGGGACCGCATGCTGGCTGCCTTCGGCGAGGCCCTGGAGCGGTCCGACGCGGTGATCGTGACCGGTGGCCTGGGGCCCACCCAGGACGACATCACCCGGGACGTGATCGCCGAACTGATGGGCGTGGAGCTGGTGCGCGACGAGTCGCTGGTGGCCCGCATCGAGGCGGTGTTCGGTGGGCGGGGGCGGCCCATGCCAGCCAACAACCTGCGCCAGGCCGACGTGCCCGTCGGGGCGCGGGCCATCGAACAGATGCCGGGTACCGCCCCGGGCCTGGTGTGCCCGGTCGGGGACCGGTCCGCCGGGCGGGAGCCGGGCGGCGACGGGGACGACAGCCCGAAGGTGGTGTACGCGGTGCCCGGCGTGCCGTGGGAGATGCGCCAGATGGTCGAGGGCACCATCCTCCCTGACCTCAGGCGGCGGGCCGGCATCTCCAGCGTGATCCGGTCGAGGACCCTGCGGACGTGGGGTCGGTCCGAGTCCGGCCTGGCCGAGGACCTGGCCGACGAGATCGACCGGATCGACCGCGAGGGCGGGGCCACCATCGCCTTCCTGGCCAGCGGCATGGAGGGGCTCAAGGTGCGCCTCACGGCCAAGGCGGCCACCGATGCCGAGGTGGACGCCCTGCTGGCCGATGGCGAGGCCCGGGTGCGGGCCATCGCCGGGGACATCGTGTTCGGCGTGGACGACCAGACCATGGAGTCCGTGGTGCTGGACCTGCTGGCCGACCAGGGCCTGCGCCTGGCCACCGCCGAGTCGTTGACCGGCGGGATGATCGGTACCCGCCTGACCGGGGTGCCGGGCTCCAGTCGGGCCTTCGTGGGCTCCGTGGTGGCCTACGACGGTGGGGTGAAGCGGTCGCTGCTCGGTGTCCCGGACGGGCCGGTGGTCTCCGAGGAGGCCGTGGTGGCCATGGCGCTCGGCGTCTGCGACCGCCTGGGGGCCGACGTGTCAGTGGCCGTGACCGGGGTGGCCGGGCCGGACTCCCAGGAGGGCCAGGAACCGGGAACGGTGTGGATGGCCACCTGCGTGGACGGCGAGGTGGAGGCCGTGCGGACCCGCT
>CAYWBE010000357.1:0-1541 GCA_964456295.1 uncultured Candidatus Nemicrothrix sp. | reverse complement strand
CACCGGGTCAACACCGAGGCCGACGTGGTGTGGGTGGACGGACACTCCGACTACGGCCACGCCTTCGGGGTGTTCTGGGAGAAGTACGGCAGGGAGGTCGGCCCCAAGACCACGGTGCTGATCCTGGGCGACGCCCGCAACAACTACCACGCGTCGCAGTCCTGGATCATCAAGGAGATCAAGCACCGGGCCCGGAAGGTGTTCTGGCTGAACCCCGAGCCGAAGGCCTACTGGGATACCGGTGACTCCATCGTGGGGGAGTACGGCACGTGGTGCGAGGGCGTCCACGAGGTTCGCAACCTGCGCCAACTCGAGGCCTTCGTCGAGAACCTGGTCTGAGGGACCGCCGCGGTTCGGATCCGACCCGGCCGGAGGCCGGCAGGTACGGGTCAGGTGGTGCCGTTGCGGAGCAGTTCGGCGACCCGGAAGGCCAGGTCCACGCTCTGGCTGCCGTTGAGGCGGGGGTCGCACATGGTCTCGTAGCGGCTGCCGAGGTCGGCGGTCCCCACTTCGGTACCGCCCCCCAGGCACTCGGTCACGTCGTCGCCGGTGAGCTCGAGATGGACGCCGCCGGGGTGGGTGCCGGCGAAGCGGTGGGCGGCGAAGAAGCCGGAGACCTCGGCCAGCACGTCCTCGAAGTGGCGGGTCTTGTGGCCGTCGTCGGCGGTGAAGGTGTTGCCGTGCATCGGATCGCACACCCAGACCACGGGGTGACCGGCATCGGCGACCGCGGACAGCATCGGGGGAAGGCCGTCGACCACCTTGGTGGCTCCCATGCGGGTGACCAGGGTGAGGCGGCCGGGGATCCGGTCGGGGTTCAGCGCCTCGCACAGGGCCAGGACGTCGTCGGCCGTCGCCGTGGGCCCGACCTTGCAGCCCAGGGGGTTGGCCACCCCGCGCAGGAACTCGACGTGGGCGCCGTCCAGTTGACGGGTCCGTTCGCCGATCCAGAGCATGTGGGCCGAGCAGTCCACCCAGTCGCCGGTGAGGGAGTCCCGGCGGGTGAGGGCCTCCTCGTAGTCCAGCAGGAGGGCCTCGTGGCTGGTGTAGAAGTCGACCTGGCGGAGGTCGGTCAGCGTCTCGCTGCTGATTCCGCAGGCCGACATGAACTGCACGGCCCGGTCGATCTCACCGGCGATGGTCTCGTAGCGCTGCCCGGCCGGGCTGGCCGCCACGAACTCGCGGTTCCACTGGTGGACCCTGGACAGGTCGGCGAATCCGCCCTTGGTGAAGGCCCGGAGCAGGTTCAGGGTCGCGGCGGCCCGGTTGTAGGCGGTCAGCAGGCGCTCGGGATCGGCCGTTCGCTCGTCGGCGCTGAAGCCGATGTCGTTGACGATGTGTCCCCGGAACGAGGGGAGCTCCACACCGTCGATGGTCTCGGTGTCGCTGGACCGGGGCTTGGCGAACTGTCCGGCGATCCGACCGACCTTCACGACGGGGACGCCGGTGTAATAGGTCAGAACGACGGCCATCTGCAGGATGACCCGGAGGCGGTCCCGGATGGAGTCGGCCGACGTGTCGAAGGACTCGGCGCAGTCGCC
>CAYWBE010000356.1:0-1551 GCA_964456295.1 uncultured Candidatus Nemicrothrix sp. | reverse complement strand
GCCGCCCGAACCGCCCGTCGGGTTCCACGGCCACCACCACGAACAGGTCGCCGTCAGGCCCGCCCCGTCCCGGCTCGCCACGACCCTTGAGTCGGATCCGCTGGCCATCGTCCACGCCGGCCGGGATGCGGACCTTCACCTCCCGGGGGCGGCGCTCCACGCCGGACCCCCGACACGATCCGCACGGGTCGTCGATCTGATGGCCCCGACCCCCACACCGGCCACAGGGTCGGCTGAACGAGAAGGGGCCCTGGTCCTCGGCCTGCACACCGCGACCACCACACTGGTCACACGGCGTGGGGCGGGTCCCCGGTCGGGCACCACTTCCCGAGCAGGTGCCACAGGCAGCGTCACTGACCAGGTGGACCGACGTGGTGACACCGTTGACCGCCTCGGTGAACGAGAGGGTGAGACGGGTCTCCAGATCGCCGCCGCGTCGGCCCTGGCCACCAGCGCCATGACCACCACCATGACCACCGCCGAACATGCCCCCGAACAGGTCACCGAGGTCGAATCCGCCACCCATGCCACCGCCGGGAAAGCCACCGGGACCTGCACCGCCACCGAACCCACCCACGGGGCCCATCTGCCGGACCTGGTCATACTCGGCCCGCCGTGCCTCGTCACCCACCACGTCGTAGGCGGCCGACACCTCCTTGAACCGGGCCTCAGCAGCCTCGTCCCCGGGGTTGGCGTCAGGATGGAGCTGGCGGGCCAGCTTCCGATAGGCCTTGGTGACCTCCTTGGCCGACGCGTCCTTGGCGACGCCGAGGGTGGCGTAGTAGTCCTTGTCGAACCACTCGCGCTGGGCGGTCATCGGAGGCTCATGGCCGGGACCGTGGCATCTCGCACCGGCCGGTGCGTCAGCCCCGCACCCGGACCATGGCCGGGCGCAGGACGCGACCTTCCCAGGCGTAGCCGCGTCGCAGGACCTCGACGACCACCTGCCCGGCGTCGTCACCGTCGACGGCCGGCTCATGCAGGACGGCGTCATGTCGGTTGGGGTCGAACGGCTCGTCCACCGGGTCGAGCACCTCGAGCCCGGCCGGTTCCAGGGCCTG
Organism: uncultured Candidatus Nemicrothrix sp.; assembly: GCA_964456295.1. Taxonomy (GTDB): domain Bacteria; phylum Actinomycetota; class Acidimicrobiia; order Acidimicrobiales; family MedAcidi-G1; genus UBA9410. The sequence goes on along the minus strand of CAYWBE010000356.1, from coordinate 490 downwards.
GACCAACGAGGCCCGGATGGGTGCCACGTCGTCCGCTCCGTGCTCGAGGGCCAGGTCGCAGGCGTCGAACACCGGCAGTAGCTTCTCGGCCAGGTCGCCACGGGCCCGGCCACCCACCTCTGCGGTGCGCCGGTCAGCCTGTCGCCGGTAGTTGGCGAACTCGGCCGTCGCCCGCTGCAGGTCCAACAGGTACCCGTCGCGTTCGGCCTCCAGCACCGCCATGACATCCAGCACCGGGTCGCCCTCGGCATCCTTCGCCTCGGCCGGCTCAGCACCCTGCTCTCCGGCTCCCCCGAGGTCGGCGTCGGTCACCTCGTCCAGGTCGACGGTCGGAGTGTCGGTGCCCGACCCGGAGACGTCGGTCGATGGGGCGGATGCCGGCGCTCCGGCCGTGGCATCGTCCGTCTGACCGTCGTCAGCCGAATCGCTCACGACTCGTCGACGATCTCGGCGTCCACCACGTCGTCGTCGGACCCACCCTCGGCACCGC
>CAYWBE010000355.1:0-1581 GCA_964456295.1 uncultured Candidatus Nemicrothrix sp. | reverse complement strand
TCAACCGATGGCGTCGCGAAATCCGCTCTGACCTGCACTGTCGTGGTACGCCCCCTGGGACTCGAACCCAGAACCTGCGGATTAAGAGTCCGATGCTCTACCAATTGAGCTAGAGGCGCTAGCAGCGTCCGATTCTATCGTCGCCCGTTGGACGGACGACCGGAGGATGGGACCGCGTGGGGTGACCGAGGGGATTCGAACCCCCGACATCCTGGACCACAACCAGGTGCTCTAACCGAACTGAGCTACGGCCACCAAGTGGCGTCATGCTACGGCCTGTCAAGACCGTCGACGCCCCGATTCCGATCCCACCGGGTTCGTGCGACGGGGTCACCGGCCACGCCTTCGTCGACCGTGGGGCGGTGTGCAATCCTGCTCTGATGACAGGGACGACGGTTGCGGTCATCGGCGGCGGCATCGCCGGGGTCAGCGCGGCCCACCACCTTCTGAAGGTCGACCCCGGCCTCGACGTGGTGCTCCTCGAGATGGAGCCCACCCTGGCCCACCACACAACTGGCCGGTCGGCCGCTCTCCTGCTGGAGAACCTGGGTACCGGATCGATGCGCATCCTGACGTCGGCCAGCCTCAACCACCTCCGCCACACTCCCGACGACCTGGTCGACGCCCCGTTGCTGTCGCACCGTCCCGTCCTGCACGTCGGCACCGTCGACCAGGACGAGGCCGTCGACCGGATGCTGGTCGAGGGCATCGAGTCGGCCACCACGCCGACCGTGGAGGTCACCATCGACGAGGCCATGCGGCTCTTCCCGCCGCTGCGACGGGACCGGGTGCACCGGGCCATCGTGGAACCCGATAGCGCCGACATCGACGTGGGTGGCCTGCACCAGTCGTTCGTGCGGGGGCTGCGCCGGGGCGGTGGTCGCATCGCCACGTCCACCCGCGTCGACGCCGCCACCCCCGACGGCGACGGCTGGCGGCTGGAGACCACCGACGGCCCGGTCGGTGCCGACGTGGTGGTGAACTGCGCCGGAGCATGGGGGGACGTGGTGGCCACCACCGCCGGAGTGGCGCCGGTGGGCCTGCAGCCGTTCCGCCGGACGGTGTTCATGGTGGACGGCCCGGGCCTGGACACCACCGGGTGGGCGTTTGCCGGCGACATCGACCACCAGTGGTACCTGCGGGACGACGGCCCGCAGATGTTCTGCTCGCTGGCCGAGGAGAACCCGTCCGAGCCGTGTGACCCGAAGCCCGAGGAACTCGACGTGGCCCTGGCCATCGAGCGGTTGAACGAGGCGACCACGCTGGGCATCCGGTCGGTGAATTCGGCCTGGGTGGGCCTACGGACGTTCGCGCCCGACCGGTCCATGGTGATCGGCCCGGACCCGGATCGACCGTCGTTCGTGTGGTGCGTCGGCCAGGGAGGTACCGGCATCCAGACAGCAGCAGGAGTGGGGCGCCTGACCGCCGAACTGGCCCTCGGCCGCCGGATGTCAGAGGACTTCGCCGACCTGGACCTCGGGGAGGTCAGACCGGGACGGTTCCGGGCCGACCGGTAGCCTCGGTCCACCCGCCCCCGTAGCTCAGCCCGGATAGAGCAGTGGCCTTCTAATCCACCGGTCG
>CAYWBE010000354.1:0-1592 GCA_964456295.1 uncultured Candidatus Nemicrothrix sp. | reverse complement strand
TGGTCAGGACCGACCCACTGGCCTCCAGCACGGCCGGCGAGGCGAAGTTCTCCGATGCGATGAGCTGGAGCGTGGTGTTCTGCCGCTCGACCTCCTGGCCGATGTAGCCGAACAGCTCGTCGTCGCGTGACATGGGCCAGGGCATGGGGACCACCTGATGGTCGGCGCGGGGACCGCCCGCGCTGGTGAATGGGCTGACCGGATTCTCCACGACCCCAACCGCCGCGGATCCGGTCGCGGGAGGTTACCGGGTCAACCCGCTGCGAGTGCCCCGGCCAGGACGTCGACCGCCGTGTCGACCACCACGTCGGACCGTCGGGCCACCACCAGGCGGCGGGTCCCCACCGGCTGCCGTCGGACGCGGGCCAGGGGTTCGGCTCCGGCCTCGGCCTGGGCGGCGGGCAGCACGGTCCATCCCATGCCGAGGCGGACCATCTCCCGCAGGACGTCGGGCTGGTTGGACTCGGCCACCACGGCGAACGGTGCCCCGATGGTGGCCAGGCCCGCCGCGATGACCTCGCGGGTGTGGGACCCCCGGGGATAGGTCACCCACGGTCCCCACTCCCCGGGTGGCCCGGCGTCGGCGCCGTCGGGGGCGTAGGCGTGCAACGGTTCGTCGAGGCACGGCGAGGTGGCCACACCGGCGATGGGGCCGGTCGGTTCCACGCACACCACCAGGTCCAGGTCACCGACCAGCAGCGCATCCAGCAGGACGCCCGACGGGGCGACGGTGAGCCGCAGGTCCAGGCCCGGCACCTCGCGCCGGTGCCGTCGGATCACCTCGGCACGGTGGTGGACGGCCACCGCGTCGATCGTCCCCAGGCGGACCACCCCGGCCCGACCGGTGCGCTGGGCTTCGGCCCACCGGGCCAGGTCGCGCGTCTCGGCCACCACCCGGCGGGCGTGGGCCAGCACCTCGTTGCCCTGTGGCCGGAGGCGGGTGTGGCGACCGTGGCGTTCGAAGAGGGGAACGCCGACCCGTCGCTCCAACTCGGCCAGCCCCTGGGTGAGTGCCGACGGGGTCACCCCGAGGGTGGCCGCGGCGGCGGCCCGGGTCGGCGAGGCCGCGGCGGCCACCAGGTACTCGAGTTGCTGCACGGTCAGGTTGGGGAGGGTCGGATCGTCCACCGGTGCGGCTTCCTGTTCAGTACTTCAGTCTTTCTGAACTCTAGTACCAGACTCTTTCCAGATACTTATGCTTCTGCCCATGAACACTCCTCTCGACATCGCACCCGCCACCGGCCGCCTCGGGGTCCTCACCCCGGGGATGGGCGCCGTGGCCTCCACCTTCATCGCCGGCGTCATCGCCGCCCGCCAGGGCCTGACCGCCCCCATCGGGTCGGTCAGCCAGATGGCCCACATCCGCCTGGGCGACCGCGACAGCGACCGCAACCCGCTGATCCGCGAGTTCGTTCCGCTGGCCGAGCTGGACGACATCGTCTTCGGTGGCTGGGACCCCATCTCCCCCAACGTGCTCGAGGCCGCCCGCACCTGCGGCGTGCTCGAGGACGCCGACCTCGCCCCCGTCTCGGCCGAGCTCGAGGGCATCGTCACCATGGACGCCGTGTTCGACCAGCGCTGGGTCAAGAAGC
>CAYWBE010000353.1:0-1600 GCA_964456295.1 uncultured Candidatus Nemicrothrix sp. | reverse complement strand
GACCGGTAGGTTCCCGCGCCATGAGCGACACCGACCAGCCCCTGCAGTACCCGGGACGGTGGGCGTCCGAGACGCCCGACCGTCCGGCCATCGTCATGGTCGAATCCGGCGCGACGATGACGTTCGCCGAACTGGATGCCGAGGCCAACCGGATCTCGAGGGTCCTGCACGACCTGGGCATCGGGGCCGGCGACCACGTGGCGTTCTGCCTCGAGAACCGCATCGAGTTCCTGGCCGTGGCCTGGGGCGCCCACTACGCCGGCTGCTACTACACCGCCATCTCGTCGCGGCTGACCGCCGACGAGATCGCCTACATCGTGGACGACTGCGGGGCCCGGGCCTTCCTCACCTCGCCGTACAAGGCCGACGATGTGGCCGAGATCACCGCCGGCACCCCGAAGGTGGAGGCCCGGTTCTCCCTCGGTGGCCCGGTCGACGGCCACGCCTGCTTCGAGGACGCGGTGGCCGCCCAGTCGGCCGATCCGCTCCCCGGCCGTACCGAGGGCCAGGACATGCTCTACTCCTCGGGCACCACCGGTCGCCCCAAGGGCGTGAAGTCGCCGTTGTCGGGGGCGCCGCTGGGCCAGGCCAACTCGATCACCATGATGGCCGAGGCCCTGTTCGGGGCCACCCCGGGATCGGTGTACCTGTCGCCGGCGCCGCTCTACCACGCGGCGCCCCTGCGCTTCTGCCTGGGTGCCCACCGCCTCGGGTGCACGGTGGTGGTGATGGAGCGCTTCGACGCCGAGGGGGCCCTGGCTGCCATCCAGGAGCACGGCATCACGTGGAGCCAGTGGGTGCCGACCATGTTCGTCCGGATGCTGAAGCTGCCCGAGGAGGTCCGGGAGGCCTACGACGTGTCGACGCTGGGGTCGGCCATCCACGCCGCGGCGCCCTGCCCGGTGGACGTGAAGCGCCGGATGATCGAGTGGTGGGGGCCGGTCCTGCACGAGTACTACGCCGGCACCGAGGGCAACGGCCTGACCTACACCAACTCGGTGGACTGGCTGGCCCACCCGGGCACCGTCGGCAAGGCGCTGTTGGGCGAGGTGCTGATCCTCGACGACGACGGCAACGAGGTGCCGACCGGCGAGGAGGGCGGCGTCTACTTCCGGGGCAATTCCGACTTCGAGTACCACAACGACCCGGAGAAGACGGCCGGAGCCAAGTTGCGGCCCGACACCAGCACGTTGGGCGACGTGGGGCGCCTGGACGAGGACGGCTACCTCTACCTGACCGACCGCAAGGCGTACATGATCATCTCCGGCGGGGTGAACATCTATCCCCAGGAGGCTGAGAACGTCCTGACCATGCACCCGGCGGTGTTCGACGTGGCCGTCATCGGCGTGCCCGACGACGACTTCGGCGAGCAGGTCAAGGCAGTGGTCCAGCCCGTCGATCCGGCTGCCGCCGGTCCGGAGTTGGCCGCCGAGTTGGTGGCCTTCTGCCGCTCGAAGTTGGCCGACGTGAAGTGCCCCCGCAGCGTGGACTTCCGCGACGAGCTGCCCCGCCACCCGACCGGCAAGCTCTACAAGCGCCTCCTCAAGGACGAGTACTGGGCGGGTCACCAGTCCCGGATCTAGGCAGTCCCGGATCTAGG
>CAYWBE010000352.1:0-1606 GCA_964456295.1 uncultured Candidatus Nemicrothrix sp. | reverse complement strand
CCGGGGCCCGTAGCCTTTTCGTCGTGGCCACCACCTCGTCCTCCGATCCGACGCGCACGGGCACCCGTCCCGACCTGCGCAACGTCGCCGTCATCGCCCACGTCGACCACGGCAAGACCACCCTGGTGGACGCCCTGCTGCGCCAGTCGGGGGCCTTCCGAGACAACGAGGAGGTCGCCGACCGGGTCATGGACTCCATGGACCTCGAGCGCGAGAAGGGCATCACCATCCTGGCCAAGAACACGGCCGTGGAACGCGACGGCATCAAGGTCAACATCGTCGACACCCCGGGCCACGCCGACTTCGGTGGCGAGGTCGAGCGGGCCCTGAACATGGTCGACGGCGTGATCCTGCTGGTCGACTCGGCCGAGGGCCCCCGCCCCCAGACCCGGTTCGTGCTCCGCAAGGCGCTCGAGGCCGGCCTGGCCATCGTGCTGGTCGTCAACAAGGTGGACCGTCCCGACGCCCGCCTCGACGAGGTGGTGGACGAGACCTACGAGCTGTTCCTCGACCTCGACGCCACCGAGGACCAGATCGAGTTCCCCATCGTCTACACCGACGCCCGGGCCGGCACCGCCACGCTGGACCCGTCGGTGCCCGGAAGCGACCTGGGCCCGTTCTTCGACGTGGTGCTCGACCACGTGCCGCCGCCGTCGTACGACGAGGCCGCTCCGCTGCGCGTCCACGTCACCAACCTCGATGCTTCCCCCTACCTGGGCCGGATCGCCGTGTGCCGGATCGACAGCGGCACCCTGCGGCGTGGTGCACCGGTCGCCTGGTGCCGGACCGACGGCGCCGTCCAGCCAGCCAGGATCGGCACCATCACGGTGACCGACGCACTCGGACAGGTCGACGTCGAGGAGGCCGGCCCGGGCGAGATCGTCTACGTGTCGGGCATCGAGGACGTCACCATCGGCGAGACCCTGGCCGACCCCGAGGACCCCCGCCCCCTGCCCGTCATCACCGTGGACGAGCCCACGCTGTCCATGGCCATCGGGGTGAACACCTCGCCGGTGGCCGGTTCCGACGGCACCAAGCTCACGGCCCGCCAGGTCAAGGCCCGCCTGGACGCCGAGCTGGTCGGCAACGTGTCACTCCGGGTCATGCCCACCGAGCGCCCCGACGCCTGGGAGGTCCAGGGCCGCGGCGAGCTGCAGCTCGCCGTGCTGGTCGAGACGATGCGTCGCGAGGGCTTCGAGCTCACCGTCGGCAAGCCCGCCGTGCTGCTGCGCGAGATCGACGACACCCTGCACGAGCCCACCGAACGCCTGTCGGTCGACGTGCCCGAGGAGTACGTGGGGTCCGTCACCCAGCTGCTCGGCGAGCGCCGGGCCCGCATGGAGGACATGACCAACCACGGCACCGGCTGGGTCCGCCTCGACTACGTGGTGGCCGCCCGGGCCCTGATCGGGTTCCGCACCGAGTTCCTGACCGAGACCCGCGGCACCGGGCTGCTGCACCACGTCTTCGAGGGGTGGGAACCGTGGATGGGTGACCTTCGCACCCGCCAGACGGGCAGCGTGGTGGCCGACCGGGTGGGCAGCGCGACGGCCTATGCCATCACCGGCATCCAGGAGCGGGCGTCGATGTTCGTGGGTCCCACCGA
>CAYWBE010000351.1:0-1610 GCA_964456295.1 uncultured Candidatus Nemicrothrix sp. | reverse complement strand
GGATGATGCGCTCCCTGGCCCAGACCGGCAACGGCTGGATGACCTTCAAGGACGCCTCCAACCTGAAGTGCAACCAGACGGGTACCGACGGCCGGGTCGTCCACCTGTCCAACCTGTGCACCGAGATCCTCGAGGTCACCGATCAGGACGAGACCGCGGTGTGCAACCTCGGCTCGGTGAACCTGGGCGCCCTGGTGGCCGACGGCGCCTTCGACTTCGACCGGCTGTCCGAGGTGGTGCGCCTGGCCGTGCCGTTCCTGGACCGGGTGGTGGACATCAACTACTACCCCACCCCCGAGGCCTCGACCTCCAACTCGGCCTGGCGCCCGGTGGGCATGGGCCTCATGGGCCTCCAGGACGTCTTCTTCAAGATGGGCTTGGCGTTCGACTCCGACGAGGCCCGGACCCTGTCGGCCCGCATCTCCGAGGAGATCTACTTCAACGCCCTGTGGGCGTCGACCGAGCTGGCCGAGGCGGCCGGACCGCACGACAACTACGCCCTCACCCGGGCCGCCAAGGGTGACCTGCAGTTCGACCTGTGGGGCGTGGAGCCCACCGACCCGGCCCGCTGGGACACCCTGCGGGCCCGTATCGCCGAGCACGGCCTTCGCAACTCGCTGCTCATCGCCATCGCCCCGACGGCCACCATCGCCTCGATCGCCGGCTGCTGCGAGTGCATCGAGCCCCAGGTGTCGAACCTGTTCAAGCGCGAGACGCTGTCCGGCGAGTTCATGCAGATCAACCGCTACCTGGTGCGTGAGCTCCAGCAGCGGGGCCTGTGGAACGAGACCATGGCCAATCGGGTGAAGATGGCCGAAGGCTCCATCCAGGACATCGAGGGCATGCCCGACGACCTCAAGGGCGTCTACCGCACCGCATGGGAGGTGCCCATGCGGTCGCTCATCGACATGGCCGCCGACCGGGGTGCCTACATCGACCAGAGCCAGTCCCTGAACCTGTTCATGGAGTCGCCGACCATCGGCAAGCTCAGCTCGATGTACCTCCACGCCTGGAAGTCCGGCGTGAAGACCACCTACTACCTGCGGTCCCGACCGGCCACCCGGATCAACAAGACCACCACCAGCGGCCCGACCGGCCCGACCGGGGGTGGTGAACCGGCCGCCGCCCCGACGTTCTCCGATGCCGAGGCCGTGGCCTGCTCCCTGGAGAACCCCGAGTCCTGCGAGGCGTGCGACTGATGGCCCTGGCAGAGGTTCCCTTCGAACAACCGGCCGAGCGCGTCGAGGCGCCGGCCGCGGCACCGGCCACCCGCCGGGCCAACATCCTGGACCCCGGCTTCGACCTGACGCTGCGGCCCATGCGGTACCCGGTGTTCTACGAGATGTACCGGGACGCCATCAAGAACACCTGGACGGTCGACGAGATCGACTTCTCCGACGACATCCCGGACCTGGACCGGAAGCTGGTCCCGGCCGAGAAGCACCTCATCAACCGGCTGGTGGCCTTCTTCGCCACCGGGGACTCGATCGTCTCCAACAACCTGGTCCTGAACCTGTACCAGCACATCAACGCCCCCGAGGCCCGGATGTACCTGTCGCGCCAGCTCTACGAGGAGGCGCTGCACGTCCAGTTCTACCTGACGCTGCTCG
>CAYWBE010000350.1:0-1629 GCA_964456295.1 uncultured Candidatus Nemicrothrix sp. | reverse complement strand
TGCACCCGGGGGGCCGGGTTGCCGGCCCACGGCTCGGCGTGCAGCGACTTGACGACCACCGCGCCGAGCGCCGCCGGGTCGAGGTGGTCGGCCAGCTCGTGGCCGTGGCCGGCGGTCCCCGATGCGGTCAGCACCGGGTTGGGGAGCACGACCGAACCGAGACGCGTCGTCAGGTCCACGGTGGCGCTCCGGCGGCTCACCTTCGGCCAGCCTCCGGGTCGTCGGACTCCGGGTCGAGGCGGATGCCCTGGTGGTACTCCTGCAGCGTCCTGACGGCCAGCGGGTGGGCCCGCCAGTCGGCCAGGCCCCGGGCGGCCGCCAGGGCGGCGTTCCCGGTGGTGAGCAGGGGGATCTCCTGGGCGCCCGCCGCGGCACGGATGTGCTCCCCGTCGGCCCTCGGTCCACGGCCCCGGGGGCTGTTGACCACCAGTTGCACCACACCGGAGCGCACCAGCTCCACGGCGTCGGTTCCCTCCTCGCCCAGCTTGGCCACCACGGTGGAGACCTCCAGGCCGTTGTCTCGCAGGTGGGCGGCCGTCCCGCTGGTAGCCACCAGGTCGAGCCCCAGGTCGACGAACCCCCGGGCCGCCTCCAGTCCCACCGCCTTGTCCCGGTCGGCCAGCGACAGGAACACCGTGCCGCTCTCGGGCAACGCACCTCCGGCGGCGATCTGGGACTTGGTGAAGGCCAGGCCGGCCGTCAGGTCGATGCCCATGACCTCCCCGGTGGACCGCATCTCCGGGCCCAGGACCGGGTCGGCCTCCGGGAACCGGTTGAAGGGCAGGACCGCCTCCTTGACGGCCACGTGGTCGCCGACCACCCGGTCGCACAGCAGGCCCTCGTGGCGCAGCTCGGCCAGCGTCGCTCCCATCATCACCCGGCTGGCCACCTTGGCCAGTGGGACGCCGGTGGCCTTGGCCACGAACGGCACCGTGCGGGACGCCCGTGGGTTGGCCTCGATGACGTAGACGTCGGTGCCGCCGGGACCGTGCTTGACCGCGAACTGCACGTTGATGAGCCCCCGGACGTCGAGGGCCTCGGCGATGTCCCGGGCGTAGTCCTCGATGCGGGCCACCACCTCGTCGGACAGGTGTGGTGGTGGGATCACGCACGCGCTGTCGCCGCTGTGGACGCCGGCCTCCTCCACGTGTTCCATGACCGCCCCGATGACCACCTCGCCGGTGTGGTCCCGCACGGCGTCCACGTCGACCTCGGTGGCGTCCTCCAGGAACCGGTCCACCAGCACGGGGCGCTCGGCCGACAGGCCACCCTCGATGCCCAGGCTCCCGAAGGAGCTCAGCTCGGCCATGGCCCGGTCCAGTTGCTGGTCGTCGTAGACGATCTCCATGGCCCGGCCACCCAGGACGTACGAGGGTCGCACCAGGACCGGGTAGCCGACGTCGGCCGCGATGACCCGCGCCCCGTCCGCGTCCACCGCGGTGCCGCCCGGCGGCTGGGGTACGCCGAGGCGCTCGCACAGGGCGTTCCACTGCTCGCGGTCCTCGGCCAGGTCGATCGACTCCGGGCTGGTCCCGGCCACCAGCTCGGGCGGCAGGGTGGACGCCAACTTGAGCGGCGTCTGGCCCCCGAGGGACACGATGATCCCCACCGGCTGCTCGGCGGCCACGA
>CAYWBE010000349.1:0-1640 GCA_964456295.1 uncultured Candidatus Nemicrothrix sp. | reverse complement strand
ATCGTCCGGGCCCGCGTCCAGACCCTCGGCTCGGACGTGATCGACGCCTTCTACGTCCGGGACTCGTCGGGGGCCAAGATCACCGATCCCGAGCACCTCGCCGAGGTCGAACTCTCGGTGTTGCGCTGGGTGGCTGTCGACTTCTGACCAGTCGGCCTACGGTGGATCCGTGACCACTGACGAACCGACGGCCGGGGGCGGGCGCCCGCCGAACCAGGCCGACCTCCTGCGGTGGGCCGAGGCCCTCTCCGCGTCGGCCCGCACCGGCATGGGCTTCACCGAGTCGCTCTACGAGCGGGAGCGCTACGAGGAGGTCCTCCACGTAGCCGCCGAGATCCGGTCCCGGGCCGACGCCCTGTCGGGTCAGGCCGTGGATCCCGATGACCTGGTCGCGGAGTGGTTCGACACGGTGGGTCGCGGCGTCAAGGGATACGTCACCCCGAAGGTCACCGTCGGCGCGGTGGTCGGCAACGACGCCGGCGAGATGCTGCTGGTGCAGCGGTCGGGCTCCGGCGTGTGGCTGTATCCGACCGGCTGGGCCGACGTCGGCTACTCGCCGGCCGAGGTGGTGGTCAAGGAAGTGCTGGAGGAGACGGGCATCCACTGCGAGGTGGTGCGTCCCATCGCCATCCTCGACGGGTTGCGCCTGGGCATCACCGGGATTCCGCTGTACTCGCTGGTCTTCCACTGTCGGATGACCGGCGGCGAGTTGGCGGCCCATCCCCTGGAGTGTCTCGACGTGGGCTTCTTCGCCGAGGATTCGATGCCCGAGGGCCATGCCCTGCCCGCCGGGTGGGTGGACGAGGCGTTCGCCGCCATCCGGGGCGAGGAGATGGACATCCGGTTCGACCTCCCGAGGGAGCCGATGTGGGAGGGGTCCCCGGACGAGGACCCGTCGTCGGAGGCTGGTGGGGGCTAGTTCCCCTGCTGGTTCCTGAGGAAGTCCTCGACCTCGGCCACCAGGCGGTCCGGGTCGTCGGCCGTCTCCTCGTCGAAGTCGGTCTCCAGCTGCGCCACGTAGTCGACCGTCTCGTCGTCCTCGGACACCAGGTCGGTGACCTGGCGTTCGTAGTCGGCGGCCAGGATCTCCAGGTCGGTGCGGGGCACGTCCACCTCGAACACCCGGCAGAGGCGTTCCACCAGGGCGAGGGCCGCCTTGGGCGATGGGGCGTTGGAGACGTAGGAGGGGACGCTGGCCCAGAACGACGCCGTCATCACGCCGCGTTCGCGCAGTCCGGAAGCCAGCACGCCCACGATGCCGGTCGGCCCCTCGTAGGTCGACGGCGACAGGTCCAGGCGCTCGGCCAGGCGGGTGTCCTCGGTGCCGCCGTACACCTGGGTGGGGCGGGTATGGGGCACGTCGGTCAGTAGCGCCCCCAGCGTGCACACCATCGCCGCATCCAGGACCTGGGCGGTGTGGGCAACGTGGTCCACGAAGGTCCGCCACCTCAGTTGGGGTTCGTGGCCGATGACGCAGACCAGGTCGTGATCGGCGTCGGGTACCCGGGCCACGTGGACCGAGGTGGACGGCCACACGATCTGGCGCACGTCGTCCTCGTCGAGGCAGACGGTGGGCCGGGCCACCGTGAAGTCGAAGAAGTCCTCGGCGTCGATGGTGGCCACGTGGACGGCCTCGTAGT
>CAYWBE010000348.1:0-1648 GCA_964456295.1 uncultured Candidatus Nemicrothrix sp. | reverse complement strand
TGGCCGGTGTCGTGGGGCTGGCCGCCGCTGGTGGCGTAGAAGGCCGTCCGGTCCAGCTCGATCCGGTCGCCGTCGACGGCCACCACCACGGCCTCGAAGCTGCGTAGGTCGGCGTCACGGAGGTACAGGCGGTCGGTCATGGGGTGGTACCGCCCTGGGTGCCGACGCCCGCCACGTCGATCCTGAGTTCTCCGTCGGCCACCGTCCAGGCCACGGCGGTCAGCCCCGTCCCGTCGGCCGGCCAGCCGACCGTGGCGTCACAGCCGTCCACGAACCGGCCCTCCCCGGCGCCGTCGCCGCGGTCCCACTGCACGAGGCAGTCGGTACTGCCCGGGACCCGGGCCGACACCACGACCCATCCCACGGCCGGGTCGTCGCCCCGGTGGGCCACCCAGATCGGCAGTTCGTGGCCCACCAGGTCGGGGAAGGGGACGGGGCCGTGCTCGGCGATCTCGGCGGCCAGGTCCGCGGCGTTGATGCCCCGGAAGTCCGGGTCGCCCAACTGCACGTCGATGGCGTCCGACGACCCGGCCAGCTGCAGCACCAGGACGAGGGCGGCCACCGCTCCGGCCAGCCCTACGACGCCCACGGCCAGCGCCCGCTTCACGTCGAGGCGGAGTCCCCGGGCCACGGTCATGGTCGGCTCCTGTCCTCTCGAGGGGTTCCCCGTCGGGCCGCACGACCGGCCAGACGTCACACCTTCCCACCGGGTTCCACTGGGGAGGTGCTCAGGGGTCCGAGCCTAGGATCGACGGGCGTCGTCGGTGGAGGTGCGCCGACGGGAACCGTCGGGAGGCGACCGGGTGGACCTGTTCGAGTACCAGGGCAAGCAGTTCTTCGCCCGCTACGGCATGCCGGTGTCACCCGGTGAGGTGGCCTTCACCGTCGACGAGGCGGTGGCCGCCGCTGAGCGCCTCGGAACTCCGGTCATGGTCAAGGCCCAGGTCCACACCGGCGGACGGGGCAAGGCCGGCGGCGTCAAGTTCGCCGCCACCGTGGACGACGTGCGTACCCACGCCGACGCCATCCTGGGCCTGGACATCAACGGCCACGTGGTGGGACGGGTGTGGATCGAGAAGGCGTCCGACATCGCCGAGGAGTACTACGCCTCGTTCACCCTGGACCGTTCGGCCAAGAAGCACCTGGGGATGCTGTCGGCCGAGGGCGGCGTGGAGATCGAGACGGTGGCCGACGAGAACCCCGACGCCATCGCCAAGGTGTGGATCGACCCCGTGGACGGCCTCGACGAGGCCACGGCCCGCGACTGGGTGGCCGCCGCGAACCTCCCCGCCGCCGCCGTCGAGGGCACGGTGGCCATCGTCCAGCAGCTCTACACGGCCTACGTCGAGGGCGACGCCGACCTGGTGGAGATCAACCCGCTGATCCTCACGCCGGACGGTCAGGTCCACGTGCTGGACGCCAAGGTCACCCTGGACGGCAACTCCACCTTCCGCCACGAGGACTACGCGGTCTACGACGAGACCCAGCCCCGCGACGAGCGCGAGACGGCGGCCCACGCCCGTGGCCTGCAGTACGTGGGCCTTGACGGCTCGGTGGGCGTGATCGCCAACGGTGCCGGCCTGGCCATGTCGACGGTCGACGTGGTCAACCAGGTGGGCGGCAGCCCGGCCAACTTCCTGGACATCGG
>CAYWBE010000347.1:0-1654 GCA_964456295.1 uncultured Candidatus Nemicrothrix sp. | reverse complement strand
CGGCGATCCGTTCCTGGAGCATCTTCTTGGTGTACGCCATCTGCTCGGCCTGGATGGCGATGTCCGAGGCCTGCCCGCGGACCCCGCCCAGGGGCTGGTGCATCATGATCCGGGCATGGGGGAGGGCGTAGCGCTTGCCCTGGGCCCCGGCGCACAGGAGGAACTGGCCCATCGAGGCGCCCAGGCCCATGCAGATGGTGCCCACCTCGGGGCCCACGAACTGCATGGTGTCGTAGATGGCCATGCCGGCGGTGACCGAACCACCCGGCGAGTTGATGTACATCCAGATCGGCTTCTCAGGGTCCTGGGCCTCCAGGAACAGCATCTGGGCGATGATGAAGTTCGCCATCTCGTCGTTGACGTCGGTGCCGAGGAAGACGATGCGGTCCTTCAGCAGCCGGGTGTAGACGTCGAACCGCCCGTGCTCCAGGCCGTCGCCGTCGGAGGCGACGGGCGAGGGCAGGGTGGGAACCGACGGGTCGAGGGGGGTGTCCATGGGGGCGCAGGGTAGCGGCGGGGCCGGTCAGGCCTGCGCCGCGTTGGCCCGGTCCCGCAGGTCGGACACAGCGTGCTCGAGGCCCTCGGGGTCCCGGAACAGGGCGCTGCCCGACACCAGGCGATCAGCCCCGGCAGCCACCATGTCGGCCACCGTGGACGGGCCGATCCCACCGTCCACCTCGACGGAACAGTCGTAGCCCTCGAGCATCGATGCCACCTCGGCCACCTTGTCGACCAGTGGCAGGTGGGCCTGTCCGCCGAAGCCCGGGTTGACGGTCATGACCAGCACCACGCCCAGCAGGTCGCGGACGTGGCGGATCACGTCGGTCGGCGTGTGCGGGTTCAATGCCACGCCGGGCGTCGCTCCCAGTTCGGCGATGTGGCCCAGCGTGCGGTGCAGGTGGTCGCACGCCTCGGCGTGGACGAGCACCGTCGAGCAGCCCGCCTCGACGTACCGGGCGACCAGCCGGTCCGGCTCGACGACCATCAGGTGGGCCTCGAACTCCAGGTCGACCAGGGGGCGGATCGAGCCGATGACGTCGGGGCCGAACGTCAGGTTGGGGACGAAGACGCCGTCCATGACGTCCCAGTGGATGAGGTCGACGCCGGCCTTCTCGAGGGCCTGGCATTCCTCGCCCAGACGGGCGAAGTCGACGGGCAGGACCGACGGGGCGATCCTCACGGGGCGGGCCATCGGCCGAGACTATCCGCGGGTCCCGGACCCGACGGCGCTGGTATCGGGGTTCCCGTCGGCCTTGCGGCGGAAGCGGAGGCGCTCGGAGTACGGGTAGAACTCGGGCAGGTCGCGGCGGGCCAGGCGGTCCTGGACGCCCTGCCAGAACTCGGCGGTGTACAGGTCGGCGTGCACCTCGTCGAAGCGCCGCCTGACCTCCGACGAGACGTCGCTGGGGAAGGCCATGAAGGTCGGGAACTGCTCGGGGAACACGTCTCCCGGCTCCACGGAGAACCACGGTTGCGAGCGCATCTCGTCGGCCGGGTCATCGCTCTGCGGGATGGTCCGGAACCGGCACTCCTCGAGCAGCACCAGTTCGTCGTAGTCGTAGAACACCACGTTGGCGTGGCGGGTGACGCCGAAGTTCTTGGTGAACAGGTCGCCGGGGAACACGTTGGCGGCCGCCAGGTCCTTGATGGCCCA
>CAYWBE010000346.1:0-1654 GCA_964456295.1 uncultured Candidatus Nemicrothrix sp. | reverse complement strand
CATGACGCGCAGGGGGTCGGGGGTTCGAATCCCTCACGGCCCACCGTGGTGACCAGCGCATTCGCCTCTAGGCGGGTGCGCTTCACTCATTTTCGACTGTTGTTGACAGCCAAGTTGACAGCCAACAGACACGACAGGCGACGCCAGGAGCCCTAGGTGTAGATGCGTCCAGATTTCATATAGTCCGTTACTAGAGAATGAACCGAGTGGACTTGCGATCGATTCATCCGTAGATGGGGCCGCACTGGGCTTCTATGAATGCTGGCCAGTCGCTTGCTGAACGGTGTCCAGCGTTGGTCGGTGCCTACGCGTATCTACACCTGGGGGCTCAGTTGACGAACCCTTTCGGGGGTGGGACCCTCGTCGGCGAGCGGCGGCGCGTGCTGTCGCCGGATCGGAAGGCGGAGAACCATGCCCCTGTACGTAATCGAACGAGCGATGCCCGGTCTGGGGGCGATGGGTCCCGAGGAACTGCAGGGCGCTGCGGCGCACTCCAACGAGACCCTGGAGGCGATGCGGGCCGAGGGCAAGGACATCTCCTGGAGGCACTCCTACGGGACGGCCGACAAGTCGTTCTGCATCTACGAGGCGGCCGACGAGGGTCTCGTGCAGGAGCATTCCGAGCGGAGCGGCTTTCCGGCCGATGTCATTTCTGAGGTCGGAGGGATCATCGGACCGGAGACCGCCGACGGCTGAGCGCCACGGTCACAGCGCTCTACCGTCATCGAGCCTGCGCGTATCTGCACCTGGGGCCTCTGGGGCCACCCCGTGGAGGCGGCCTTGACGCCCTGATCTTGTCGAGGGCATCTGGCTGTTCGGTGCCGTCGGGTGGCGGGTACCGTCTCCAGCGTGAGCGTGCCGACCGAGGACGACCCCCGAGGTCCGGGGCAGGAGCCGTTGGAGTACGGGGCCCTGGCGTCCCGGTTCGAGGCCATCCGGGACGACGCCGGTCGCACCCCCGACTCGCTGGTTCCCCGGTCCATCATGCGGGGCATCGCCGCGGGCCTGTCGCGGGCCCCGTCGCTGCGCCGGACCGATCCCCTCACGAGCCACCAGCAGCGATCCCTGTGGGCCCGCCTGGCCGATGAGGCCACGGCACGCCCCGAGCAGGTGGGCTTCGTCCTGCTCGGCGAGGGCGGCATCAGGGAACTGGCCGAGCGCCTCGGCGTGCCCCACAGGACGCTGGCCACCCGCCTCGACACGTGGCGGCGGACCCGACCCAGGCTGGTCGTGACCTACACGGGCCGCCGGGTCCGTGGAACGCCGGTCCTCCATGCCCTCCAGGTCCCGGTGGCCTCCGACCTGGTGCTCTGGGCGGCCACCACCCGGGCCGCCGTGGACGAGGTGGATGGTCGACCACCCCACCCGCTGCTGGTGGCCGATGCCGCCGAGCGCCTGGCCATGCTGGGTACCACCGGCCCGGCCTCCGGGAGTTGGCCCGACCTGGACGACGCCGTCGAGGACCTGGGGGCGGCCATCAGCCGGAAGGGCGGCGAGCCGCCGCGGCGCCGGCTGGACACCGGTCGCCACCGCTGAGCCGACCCCTGGTCGCTCCCGCCCAGCGCGGGCTCATCGGTCACACTGCCGCCCCCGAGGGGTCCGGGGCCCGTAGCCTTTTCGTCGTGGCCACCACCTCGTCCTCCGATCCGACGCG
>CAYWBE010000345.1:0-1663 GCA_964456295.1 uncultured Candidatus Nemicrothrix sp. | reverse complement strand
CGGTCCACTCGCCGATCATCGACCGCATCGAGGTCGGGGCCCGTGGCGACGTCCGGCGAGCCAAGCTCTACTACCTGCGCGATCGCGTCGGGAAGCGGGCCAAGGTCAAGGAGAAGCGGGAGTTCTGATCCCGCGACGGTCCTCCTGAGGAGCGCCGTCACACCCGGTCCCTACGGTCGTCGCCATGGCGATGTCCGGTCATGCCACCTCGAGCGGCGGTCCGGTCGCGCCCCATCTGGCCCTCGGGGCATGGGGCGAGCGGGTGGCCGAGCGCCGGTACCGCCGGGACGGCTACCGGGTGCTGGCCCACAATTGGCGGTGCCCCGCCGGTGAGGTCGACCTGATCGTCGCCCGAGCGGGCACGGTCGTCTTCTGCGAGGTGAAGACAAGGAGGTCGACCGCCTTCGGGCTCCCCGCTGAGGCGGTGGACGGACGACGACAGGCCAGGCTCCGTGCCGCTGCCTCGACCTGGCTGCGATCAGCCGGGTGGTCCGACGAGGTCCGCTTCGACGTGGTCTCGGTGCTCCCCGGTCGGGTGGAACGCCTCGAGGGGGCGTTCTGATCGTCGGTTGGTGTCGGTCAGCGACGCCGCCGGGTCCAGCAGCCCCGGTGCCAGTGCCGACGCATGTCCGGCGCATCGACGGGCACGATCACCACATGGCCGAGCCCGGGCGGGATCTCCCGGTTGCACCCGGGGCACTGATAGGTCTTGGTGGCCTGGTACGGCTGGATGAACCGTTCCTCCAGGTCGCCGAGGATCTCGGGGTTGTCCATCTCAGCAGGCCCTCGGCTGGGGATACGTGGTCACAGGAAGTACGTGGTCACAGGAAGAGTGCCCATCCGACGAGCAGCATGGCCACGACGACCGCCGCGCCCACGTAGATGACGTCGGTGGGGCGGCGTCGATGGGGGCGGCGGGGGTCGAATCCCATGCCGTCAGTATCGTCGGCGTCCGATGCGACCCCACCGCGCGCCACCCCTGGCCTTGACCCTGTCCGTGCTACTGGCCGTGTCCGTTCTTGGGGCGTCCTGCGCCAGCCCTCCGCCGGTGCCCGGGACCGACGACGGGTCGGCGGATCCCGTTCTGGTGCGGGGTCGGGAGATCTGGGGGAAGGCGTGTGCGTCGTGCCATGCCCCTGACGGGTCCGGGGGTCGTGGGCCGTCGCTGACCTCGGTGGAGGAGCGCTTCCCGGCGTTCGCCGACCAGGTCGGGTTGGTGGCCGACGGGCGGGGTTCCATGCCGGGTTTCAGTGGGCGCTATGACCCGGACGACCTCGAGGCGGTGGTGCGCTACACCCGCGAGGTGCTCTGAGCAGAACGGGTCCCCAGTTGTCCATCGGAACCCGTTCTAGTGGACGGGCCCGGATCGACAGGCCTACCGTGGGGCCGGATACCACGACGCGCCGACTTTCCCGTGCGGGAACCCCGCACGGGAATGGGGGGGGAAGGCCATGCGACCGACTCGACGACGGATGTTTCGAGCGGTGCTCCTCGCTGCCCTGGTGACCGTGATGATCCCGACCACGGCCACCGCTCAGGACTTTGGCGGTGGTGGTGGCGGCGGTGGCGGCGGTGGGTTCGATCCAGGTCCTGCTCCGGCATTCGATCCCGGTCCCGCACCGACGCCGGAGCCGACGCCTGAGCCGACGCCGGAGCCGACGCC
>CAYWBE010000344.1:0-1664 GCA_964456295.1 uncultured Candidatus Nemicrothrix sp. | reverse complement strand
CGGGTCGTGGACGATGCGTCCCCGGGTGAACGCCGGGGTGGCCATGCCCCGCTGCACGCTCTCCACCAGCGCGATGTCCTCGGCCTGGAGCACGTCGTCCACGTAGGTGATGGCCTCCAACTCGGCCCCGGTGGCCTCGGCGGTCTCGAAGAAGAAGTCGTAGGTCTCACGGGTGCGGCCCGGACCGTCGGGGACGACGTGCATGACGATGAAGTTGCCCCGTCCCGGGTAGCGCATGAGGCAGGTGTTGGGCCACAGCCACCACACGGCATGGTCGGTGACGGTGGCCCCGTCGACGGAGTAGGCGGTGTTGGCCGAGCGGCCGGCCTCGGCCATGTGGCTGGACCAGAGGCCGTGGGTGGTGACCTCGTAGGTGTCCATGTCGACCAGGGTGCAGAAGTCCCGGTGGGCGACCGGGCAGTGGTAGCACTCCAGGAAGTTGTCGATCACGTTCTTCCAGTCCGACTCGATCTCGTAGGTGAGTCGGTGGGCGTGGGTGAGGTCGGACACGTCGGGGGCCCAGTGGGCGATCTCGGCTGCCAGGTCGCCGGCCAGGTCGACCAGTGGGGTGGCCCCGGGGTCGAGGTTGACGTAGATGAAGCCACCGAACTCCTCGACGGACAGGGCATCGAGGCAGACGGCCAGCGGGTCGAAGTCGACCAGGTGGTCGGTGTGGGGGGCGGTCCGGAGGCCACCGTCGAGGCCGTAGGACCAGGCGTGGTACGGGCAGGTGATCCGGCGGACGGTGCCGTCGCCGGAGAGCAGTTCGTGGGCCCGATGCATGCACACGTTGGAGAACGCCCGCAACGGGCCGTCATCGTCGCGGACCACCACCACTGACCGGCCGGCGATGGTCGTGGTGGTGTAGGCCCCCGGCTCCCGGACCTTCTCGACATGGCACACCCACTGCCAGGTCGTCGAGAAGATGGCGTCGACCTCGACGTCGTACCACCGGGGATCGGTGTAGGCGTCGGCCGACAGTGACATCGAGCGGGCCGGATCGGGATCCCAGCCGGTGGCCAGGGTCCGGCGATCCTCGGTCGTGGGGCCCGGTGTCACAGCCGGACCCTAGATCCAAGGGGTCCGCGCGCGCGATGGTCCGCGCGCGCGAACCTCGAACCCCTGAACCGACCACCAGAGGAATCCATGCCCCATATCCCCGAATCCCACGCCGAGACGTCCCCGGTCCACCCCCCCGAAGCCGCCGCCGAGCAGCAGGTGCTCGAAGTAGCACGCGGCTACGCCCGGGCACAGCAGTGGGCCGGCGAGCTCCACCGTGCACGCGTCCTGGCCATCGAGGACGAGCGGTTGGCCGACTGCGACTTCCACGCGGCGTCCAACGACCGGTTCGCCGACAACCTGGCGGCCGATGACCGGACGATGGGGTTCACCGGGACGACCGTGGCGCCGTCGGGAGACGGACCGATGGACGGTGCGAGCGGTGCGGCGAGCCACCGTTACCAGGTGTTGTTGGAGGCCCGGAAGCGGCTGGACGTCCTGTGCGACCGGGCCGACCGTGAGCTGGACGAGGCCCACGGGGCGCTCCTGGCCACCACGGTCGGACTGTTGCCGTCCGGGGAGGCTCGCGTCGAGGAGGGCACGGTCAGCGAGGAACCTGCCGAGGACCGGGAGGCGGGCTTCGACCTGCTGGTCGGCGGGGGTAC
>CAYWBE010000343.1:0-1682 GCA_964456295.1 uncultured Candidatus Nemicrothrix sp. | reverse complement strand
CCTCCTTGAAGAACAGCTTGATGCCGTCGGCCAGCGTCTGGAGGATGCCGAACGGACCGGCGACGGCCGGACCGATCCGGTTGTGCATGTCGGCCACCAGCTTGCGCTCGAACCAGATCATGAGCATGACCGAGACGAGCAGCAGGGTGAAGGCCACCACGACCTTCAGGAGCACGATCCCCACGATGCCCAGGTCCAGGTCGCCGCTGAGCAACGGGTCGACGGCCAGCACGACCGTGTCCAGGACAGCGTCCACGGCAGTCATCGGCGTCCCACCCGCACCTCGGTGACCGGCACCGTGGCGTCGATCAGGGCGGTGGCCACCACGTCAGGCTGGTTGGCCCGCAGGTGCACGGTCCCCCGGGCCACGGCGGCATCGGCAGCCACCACGACCTGGATGGTCCCCCGGTTGCCGATCAGGTCCACGACCTCGCCGTCGGCGATGCCGTGGCGGGCCATGTCGGTGGGCTCCAACCCGGCCCGGGTGCCGGGGGCCAGGCCGGCCAGGGACGGGCTGTGGGACACCAGGACCCCGGCGTCGTACATGGACCGGTCGACCACCAGGCGCAGGCCGTAGCCGTCACGACCCGCCACGCTGGTCGGTGCCGGTCGCTCGGCGTCCAGGGTGCCCTCCACGAGGATCCCCTCGCGGGTGGTGGCGGCCAGGGCCTCGGTCGTGACCCCGGCGTGGATCGCCGACACGGCGGCCAGCTCGGCCAGCACGTCGTCCACCGAGGTGAACCCCAGGTCGGCACCCAGTCGTTCGGCCAACTCCACGGCGATGGCCCAGTCGGGGCGCGAGGTCCCCGGCGAGGTCACCTTGCGGGCCACCACGCTGACCCGACCCTCCAGGTTGGTGAAGGTGCCGTCCAGTTCCGTGGAGGCCACCGCCGGCAGGACCACGTCGGCCCGGGCCACCGTGTCGGTGCCGAACAGGTCGACGGCCACCACGGTGCCGGCCCCGGCCAGGGCCCGCTCGGCCAACTGGCGGTCGGGCACGTCGGCCAGCAGGTCGGCACCCAGCAGGACGAGGACGTCGACCTCGCCGGCGGCCGCGGCGGTCAGGACCCCCAGGGCGTCGTGGCCGGTCGCCGTGGGAACGGTGGGCCACACGCCCGACACCCGTCCGGCGTCGGCCAGCGTCGTCCGACCGGGGAGGAGGCCGGGAACCAGACCCATGTCCAGGGCCCCGTGGACGTTGCCCCGACGCAGCAACGACAGGAACGTCGCCTCGGGCAGGTGGTCGTGCAGGGCCAGGGCGGCGTCCACCACGGGACCGGCCGCCTCGGCCAGCGAGGGGCGTCCCAGCAGCACGGTGACCGGCGACCCGTCGGCTGCCGCCGCGGCCAGGGTGGCCCCGGCAGCGGCCAGGTCGTCGGCCGACAGGCCACCCGTCCCGGCCCGCGAACCGGCACCGAAGAGGCCGGCCACCACGCCGGCCGCATCACCCGGGATAACCCGCAGGGAGTGGGCGGCATGCGGGCTCAACCCGGTGCGACGCGGCGTCAATTCGATCAGGGTGGCCCCGTCGTGGACCACGGCGTGTCGGAGCCGCAGGAACAGCGCCCCCAGCTCCTCCTTGGGGTCCGGGCCCAGGAGCACGATCGTCCCGCCGGGCGTGCATGCCCGGTCGATGGTGGCCCGGGGCAGGCCGAGCACCACCTCGGCGGGCAGGCCGTCGC
>CAYWBE010000342.1:0-1685 GCA_964456295.1 uncultured Candidatus Nemicrothrix sp. | reverse complement strand
ACGCCGTGGCCCCCACGTAGGGCTGCTGGGGGTCGGCGGCGAAGTTGACCAGTTCGGCGACGTGGTGGGCCACCGGGGTGAGTTCGGCGAGGCGGCCCTCGGGAAGCGTCTCCACGCCCATCTTGAGCGTCAGGTTGGCGATGATGGGCACCAGGTCGCAGTTGCCGACCCGTTCGCCGTAGCCGTTGATGGTGCCCTGCACCTGGGTGGCGCCGGCGGCCACCCCGGCGAGGGCGTTGGCCACCCCACAGCCGGTGTCGTTGTGGAGGTGCACGCCGACCGCGCAGTCCACGGCAGCCACCACGTCGCCCACCATGGACTGGATCCGGCCGGGCAGCGAACCACCGTTGGTGTCGCACAGCACCAGGCAGTCGGCTCCTGCCTCGGCGGCTCCGGTCAGCACCCGCATCGAGAACTCGGGGTCGTCGGCGTATCCGTCGAAGAAGTGCTCGGCGTCGAAGAACACCGTCCGACCATGGGACTTGAGGTGCCGGACCGAATCGGCCACCATGGCCACGCCCTCGTCCAGGTCGGTCCGTAGCGCCTCGGTGACGTGGTACGCCGAACACTTGCCCACGATGCAGACCACGTCGGTACCGGCGTCCAGCAGGTTGGTCAGCGTGGCGTCGCCGTCGGCCTCGCCACCCACCCGGCGGGTCGAGCCGAAGGCCACCAACTTGGAGCGTTGGAGTTCCAATTCGGTGGCCGCCCGCTGGAAGAACTCGATGTCCTTGGGGTTGGCACCCGGCCAGCCGCCCTCGATGTAGTGCACGCCCAGGCGGTCCAGCTGCTCGGCGATCCGCAGCTTGTCGTCGACGGTCAGCGAGATGCCCTCCAGCTGCGCTCCGTCGCGCAGCGTGGTGTCGTAGATCTCGACTGCCTCGGGCAGGGAATCAGGCGTCGACATGCTCGTTCCATTCCGCGTACTCGGGACGTTCACCGCGGACGGCCTGGAAGTAGACCTCCTGGATGCGACTGGTGACCGGACCCGGCGCGCCGATGACCCGGTCGTCCACCGACCGGATCGGCACGACCTCGGCGGCCGTCCCCGACAGGAACGCCTCGTCCGCGGTGTACAGGTCGCTGCGCAGGATGTTGCCGGTCTCGTACGGGATCCCGAGGTCGCCGGCGATCCGACGCACCGAGTCCTGGGTGATGCCCTCGAGTGCCCCGGCGCTGGACGGGGGCGTGACGATGGTCCCGTCGCGAACCACGAAGAGGTTCTCGCCGGTGCACTCGGACACGTGGCCCTGGGGCGACAGCAGGATGGCCTCGTCGTAGCCGGCCTTGACGGCCTGGACCTTGGCCATCTGCGAGTTGATGTAGTGGCCACAGCCCTTGGCGGCCGGCGGCATGGCGTTCGGGTCGTGGCGCTGCCACGACGAGATCATCATGTCCACGCCCTTGGCCAGGCCCTCGTCACCCAGGTAGGTCCCCCACGGCCAGGTGGCGATGGAGACGTCGACGGTGCACGGCAGCGGGTTGAGGCCCATCTCTCCGTACCCCAGGTACACAAGCGGCCGGATGTAGCACGACTGGTGGCCGTTGGCCCGGACGGTGTCCAGCGTGGCGGTGACCAGGTCGTCGACGGTGTACGGGACCTCCAGGAACAGGATCTTGGACGAACGGAACAGGCGCTCGATGTGCTCGCGCAGGCGGAACACGGCCGGGCCCCGGTCGGTCTC
>CAYWBE010000341.1:0-1697 GCA_964456295.1 uncultured Candidatus Nemicrothrix sp. | reverse complement strand
CCCATGGAGATGACCCACTTGGGCTCCATCATCTGGTCGTAGATCTGGCGCAGGACCGGGGCCATCTTCTGGGACACCCGGCCGGCCACGATCATCAGGTCGGCCTGGCGGGGCGACGCCCGGAAGACCTCCATGCCGTAGCGGGCCAGGTCGTAGTGGGCGGCACCGGTGGCCATCATCTCGATGGCGCAGCACGCCAGGCCGAAGGTGGCCGGCCAGCAGCTCCGGGCCCGCGACCACTTCACCAGGTCCTCGACGCGGGCGGTGACGAAGTTGTGCTCCAGGCCCTCGAGGCCGTCGGACATCACATGGGAGACGTCACCCACGCCCGGGATGCGGGCCATCAGGCGGCCTGGTCCCGTCCCTCGAGGCCGACCTCGCGCACGCCGGCACGACGGATGGTCGACGAGGCGGTTCGATGCGGCGAGACGGCGTGGCGAACCCGACGCACCGGCCCCCACTCGAGGGCCCCGTTCCCGATCAGGTACACGAACGACTCGAACACGGCGGCCGAGAAGATCAGCACGGCGACCAGGCCGAACAGGCCGAGGCCCCCGTGGGCGATGGCCCACGGATAGAAGAAGATGATCTCGATGTCGAAGACGATGAAGATCATCGCCACGAGGAAGAACCGCACCGGGAACCGTTCCGGCGTCTCCCGGCCGGGGATGATCCCGCACTCGTAGGGCGCGGCCTTGCGGTCGTTGGGGCTCCGGGGGGCCAGCAGGCGCGAGGCGACGAAGCTGATCGCCGCGAACAGGAACGCCAGGATCAGGAGGACGATGATGGGCAGGTACTGGCCGAGCACGTCACTCGCTCCCGGTCCCACCCATGACCACGGAGTTGGTCATGGGGTCAGGCCCTACTGGTCTCGAACTCCCTGCGCCGCTCCATGAGCTCCTTGTCCCGCACGTGGAGCCAGTAGCAGAGGGCCAGGAAGACCAGCAACGACCCGATGGTGACCAGGGCGGGCCGCAGGCGGACCCAGCCCAGATCCCGGATCATCACCACCGACACCACCGGTTCCACGGGATCGACCACCGGGCGGGGCGGCGCCTCGCCGGCGGCCACCTCCTGATGGAGGACACCCTGGAGTTGCACCACGGTGTAGCGGGTGGGGTGGGTGATCCGGGCCGAACTGGAGATCCAGTGGCTGATCCGGTCCCAACGATTCGGGTCGTCGGTCAGCGAGGGCTTCCCGCCCATCGTGTAGGAGTCGAGCAGCTTGTAGTCGGCCGAGCTGGCGAACCCGAGGTCGGGGTGGGCCAGCACGTCGGCGGCCGCCTGGGCCTGGGCGTCACCGGCCTCGGTGGTGGCCAGGAGGCGCCACGGTCCGATGGCCCGGAGGCCCGCCGCATCGGTCACGTTGCGGGCCACGGCGGCCAGCTCAGACCGGGTGATGGTCTCGTTGCGCAGCTGCCGGTCGGCCTGCAGTGCTCCGAGTGCCTCAGCCGAGAGGTCCGGGTTGTCGGCTGCACTGGGCAGGGTGTCGAACTCGGCCACGGCCACGGCATCACCGGAGGCCACCACCAGTTCGTAGGCCGACGGCATCTGGTCCGGGTTGGGGAGCTCCCGGGCCTGGGAGAGGCCACTGGTCGCCAGGTCGCCCACGTTGATGTCGATGGTCTCCCACCTCGGGGCATCGCCCTTCCAGCCGGAGCCGTACATCCACCAGGCGCTGCCCAGGATGACCATCC
>CAYWBE010000340.1:0-1725 GCA_964456295.1 uncultured Candidatus Nemicrothrix sp. | reverse complement strand
GTTGCTGGGTTGAACGGTTGCTGGGTTGAACGGTTGTCGGGTTGAACGGTGGCTGCGGGGATGGACGGTGGCGAGCCCTACGCTGGACGGGTGGCTCGACCCCTGATCGACGGCTTCGGCCGGGTGCACCGCGACCTGCGGATCTCGGTGACCGACCGGTGCAACTTCCGGTGTGGCTACTGCATGCCGGCCGAGGGTCTCCAGTGGCTGCCCCGAACCGAGCTGCTGACCTTCGAGGAGATCGAGCGGGTGGCCCGCCTGCTGGTGGAACGCCACGGGATCGACAGCATCCGCCTCACCGGCGGAGAGCCCACTGTTCGTGCCGACCTGCCCCGCCTGGTCCGGATGCTGGCCGACCTGGGCGTCGACCTGGCGCTGACGACCAACGGGGCCACCCTGGGCCTGGCCGCCGCGGGGTTGGCCGGGGCCGGATTGCGGCGGATCAACGTCTCGCTGGACTCGTTGCGGGCCGACCGGTTCGCCGAGTTGACGCTGCGCGACGAACTCGACCGGGTGCTGGACGGCATCGATGCCGCGTTGGCCGCCGGGCTGGATCCGGTCAAGGTCAACGTGGTGGTGATGCGCGACGTCAACGACGACGAGCTGGTCGACTTCGCACGCTTCGGTCGGGAGCGCGGCGTGGTGGTGCGGTTCATCGAGTTCATGCCCCTGGACGCCGACGAGGCATGGACGCCACAGTCGGTGGTGGGCGTGGACGAGATCGTGGCCCGGATCGGCGAGGTGTTCCCGTTGGAAGCCGTGGCCCGGACCTCGGCGCCGGCCAGCAGGTTCCGGTACCGCGACGGCGGGGGCGAGATCGGCGTGGTGGCCAGCGTGACCAGGAGCTTCTGCGACTCGTGTGACCGGGTCCGACTCACTGCAGACGGCCAGTTCCGGAACTGCCTGTTCGCCACCGACGAGTTCGACGTCCGGTCGTTGCTGCGGTCCGGCGCGTCGGATGACGAGTTGGGCGCCGTGCTGGAGCGGGCGGTGGCCGCCAAGTGGGCCGGTCACGGGATCGGTCGGGTGGAGTTCATCCGTCCGGCCCGGTCGATGTCCCAGATCGGAGGTTGACCGGTGGCTGACCGGTCGGCCGACCAGCCCGAGGACGACGGCTTCACCCACCTGGACGACCGGGGCCGGGCCCACATGGTCGACGTCGGGGGCAAGGGCGTCACCCATCGTCGGGCCGTGGCCCGGGCCCGCATCACCATGCAACCCGGGACCGCGCAGGCGCTGGACGATGGCACGGTGGCCAAGGGTGACGTCCTGGCCGTGGCCCGGGTGGCCGGGATCCAGGCGGCCAAGCGCACCTCGGAGCTCATCCCGCTGTGTCATCCGCTGATGCTCAGTTCGGTCGCCGTGGACCTCACGGTCGGCGAGGCCTGGGTGGACGTCGAGGCCACGACCGAGACGGTGGACCGGACCGGCGTGGAGATGGAGGCGCTGACCGCCTGCTCGGTGGCGGCGTTGACCATCTACGACATGTGCAAGGCCAGGGACCGGTCGATGACCGTGGAGTCGCTCGGCCTCTGGGAGAAGTCGGGGGGCCGGTCGGGCGACTGGCGCCGGGACGACCACCCAGCGTGATCCCTCCGGGAACCTGATCGCGCGCACCGCGCGATGATTCGCGCGCAGAGCGCGTGGGCATCCACCATTTGGCAGGGAAGCCCCACTACGTTCCCTCGTTATCCACAGGGGAACGAGCGGACCGGAGGGTGGATC
>CAYWBE010000339.1:0-1725 GCA_964456295.1 uncultured Candidatus Nemicrothrix sp. | reverse complement strand
CTCTGGAATACTCATCACATGCTCAAGCGCACCCGCATCTCCGTCGCAATGTCCGTCGCCCTCCTGACCGTCGCCCTGGCCGCTACCGGCTGTGGCCTCCTGGAGACCAACGACGATGAGTTGGAGACCCTCAGGGTCGAGATCATCCAGCTCCGCGAGGACTTCCTGGAGATCGAGGCCGAGGTGTCCCTCATGGCGCGTCGTGTCGCCACCACGACCGCCGCTCCGGCACCGACCACCACCGCGGCCCCGGCTGCCCCCACGACCACGGCAGCCGTGGTGGCCGAGGATGGGGCCGGCGACGAGGTCACCACGCCGACGGTGCCCGTGGGGCTGGACGAGGACACCATCCTCACCGCTACCTACCAGTGGGGGCCCAGCGACCCGGCAGTCATCCTCCAGGAGCTGTTGGGGATCACCGCAGACGGGTGGTACGGCAACGGGACCCGGACCGCCCACGTGGCCGAACTCGAGGCCCGCGGCCTGGACGTCACCGGCGTGCCGTCACCGCCCACCACCACGACCGTGGCGGCGGAAGGGGCCGCCGAGGACACCGGAGCGGCCGATGACGCGGCCGACGATACGGCGACCGACGGAGCGGCCGATGATGCGGCCGACGCGTCGACGGACGCCACGACGACCACCGAGGCGCCGGCGGAGACCACCACCACCGTGGCCTCGGACTGACCGGGCGGGAACCGGCCGGGGGTCAGCCCCCGATGATGTTGTGCTCGGGTCCGTACGGGAACCCGGTGATGTTCTCGGCGCCGTCCTCGCCGATGATCAGGATGTCGTGCTCCCGGTAGCCACCTGAGCCGGGCTGGCCGGCCGGAATGGCGATCATCGGCTCCATCGACACGACCATGCCGGGCTCGAGCACCGTCTCGACGTCCTCGCGCAGTTCCACGCCCGCCTCGCGGCCGTAGTAGTGGCTCAGCACGCCGAAGCTGTGCCCGTAGCCGAACGACCGGTACTTCAACAGGTCGTAGGACCGGTAGATGTCGTTGAGCTCGGCGGCGATGTCACAGCACCGGGCGCCGGGCTGGATCAGCTCGAGGCCCCGCTCGTGGACCTCGACGTTGACCTCCCACAGGCGGAGGTGCTCGTCGGACGTCACGTGGTCGCAGAACAGGGTGCGCTCGAGTGCCGTGTAGTACCCGAAGATCATCGGGAAGGTGTTCAGCGACAGGATGTCGCCCGACTCGACCAGCTTGTTGGTGACCGGGTTGTGGGCGCCGTCGGTGTTGTCGCCCGACTGGAACCAGGTCCAGGTGTCCATGAGCTCCACGAATTCGAAGCTGGCCGCGATCTCGCGGACCATGGCCCGGGTGGTGGCCAGCGCCACCTCGTGCTCGGGCACGCCGGCGGCCACGGCCTCCACGCACGCCTCGGCGCCCAGGTCGCAGACCCTGGTGCCGTGGCGGATGAGGTCGTGCTCCTCGGCGGACTTGACGGTCCGCATCCACATGGTCGACGCGCCGATGTCGACGAGTTCGACCCCGGGGATGGCCGCCTCGAGCGCTCTGAACTGGTCGACCGACAGGTGGTCGAACTCCACGCCGAGGCGCCTGGTGCCCGGGGTGAGGTCTCGCACGGCCTGGTAGTAGTTGTCGCGGCGCCAGTCGGAGTAGACGACGTTGTCGCCGTGGGTACGGCGCCACGGCTGCCCGCCGTCGATGCCCGCTGAGATGGTGGTGGCGTTCTCGGCGTCCACGACCATGCCGT
>CAYWBE010000338.1:0-1727 GCA_964456295.1 uncultured Candidatus Nemicrothrix sp. | reverse complement strand
CCCGACGTGGACTCCATCTACATGGACGCGGTGACCACCCTGACCGGTCGGGGTGGGTGGCCGATGACGGTGTTCTGCCATCCCGACGGCCGGCCGTTCCACGGCGGGACCTACTGGCCGGACCGACCTCGGGGCGGCATGCCGTCCTTCCCCCAGGTGCTGGACGCGGTGACCGAGGCGTGGACCACCCGGCGCGACGACCTCGACGGCCTGGGCGACCGCCTGACGGCCAGCATGGCCCGTCACGCCGACCTGGTGCCCGGTAACGCCCTGCCGGCGGCCGACACGCTGGCCACCGCGGTGGCCCACCTCGGCGAACAGCACGACGACGAATGGGGTGGCTTCGGTGGTGCCCCGAAGTTCCCCCAGGCCATGAGCCTCGAGGCCCTGCTGCGCCACCTGGCGACCCGCCACGCGGAGGGACGACCCGACCCCCGGGCCGTCGAGGTGGCCACCACCACGCTGGACGCCATGGCATCGGGCGGCATGCACGATCACCTGGGGGGCGGCTTCGCCCGCTACTCGGTGGACCCGTGGTGGCTGGTCCCCCACTTCGAGAAGATGCTCTACGACAACGCCCTGCTGGCCCGGGCGTACCTCCACGGCTGGCGGGTGCTGGGTCACCAGCGGTGGCGGCAGGTGGTCACCGAGGCCATCGGGTACGTGTTGCGCGACCTTCGCCACCCGGACGGCGGCTTCTTCTCGGCCGAGGACGCCGATTCGGAGGGGGCCGAGGGAACGTTCTACGTGTGGACCCCCGACCAGGTCCGGGCCGCGTGTGCCGACCTGGACCCCGGCGACGTGGACGCGGCCATCGGTTGGTACGGGGTGACCGACGGGGGCAACTTCGAAGGCGCCAACATCCTCCACCGTCCGGTGCGAGGCGACCTGGAGCGGCCGGACGCCGTGGAGCGGGCACGGGCCGCGATGTTCACCGCTCGGGAGCAGCGGGTCCGCCCCGGGCTGGACGACAAGGTGCTGACCGAGTGGAACGGCCTCATGCTGGCCACGCTCGCCGAGGCGGCCATGGCCCTCGGGCGCGAGGACTGGCTGGACGCCGCCCGATCCAACGCCGAGTTCCTGACCGGCAACCTCCGCCGGGACGACGGCCGGTGGCTCCGGTCCTGGCAGGCCGACGTGGGCGCCCACACCCTGGGCTTCGCCGCGGACCACGCGGCCATGGTGGACGGCCTGACACGTCTCGGCGAGGCCTCCGGCGAGGCCCGGTGGACCGAGCTGGCCGTCTCCACGGCCGACGTGCTGCTGGAGCGGTTCGCCGACGTCGACCACGGCGGCTTCCACGTCACCGGCCACGACGCCGAGGCCCTGGTGCGTCGCCCCAAGGACCTGCTCGACAACGCCCAGCCGTCAGCCAACAGCCTCGCCGCAGTGGCCCTGCTGCGGCTCGGGGCACTGGTGGGCGACCGTCGCTACGTCGATGCCGCCGAGGGCGTGCTTCGGCTCCTCGGCGAGTCGGTGGCCGGCCATCCGACGGCCTTCGGCCACCTGCTGGGTGCCGTGGACCTTCTGCACAGCGGCATCACCGAGGTGGTGGTCACCGGCGACCGGCCCGACCTGGTGGCCACGGCCGCCGGGTCGTGGCGGCCCAACACCGTGCTGGCGTGGGGCGAGCCGTTCGGCGGGCCGCTGTGGGAGGGTCGGGACGGCGACCGGGCCTGGGTGTGCCGGGACTTCGCCTGTCGGGCCCCGGTCGACACCGTCGAGGA
>CAYWBE010000337.1:0-1730 GCA_964456295.1 uncultured Candidatus Nemicrothrix sp. | reverse complement strand
GTACTCCTTCTGGGCCTGGTACTCCTTGAGGATGTCGTTCTGGAGGGTGCCGGCCAGGCGCCCCCGGTCCACGCCGCCCTCCTCGGCCACGACCACGTACATGGCCAGCACGATGGGGGCCGGCCCGTTGATGGTCATCGAGGTGGACACGGCGCCCAGGTCGATGCCGGCAAACAGGTCGGCCATGTCCTCCACGGTGTCGACGGCCACCCCGGCCCGCCCGACCTCGCCGAGGGCCCAGTCGTGGTCCGAGTCGCGGCCCATGAGCGTCGGCATGTCGAACGCCGTGGACAGGCCGGTGCCTCCGGCGGCCAGCAACTCGCGGAAGCGGGCGTTGGTGTCGGTCGCCGTGCCGAAGCCGGCGAACATCCGCATGGTCCAGAGGCGGGACCGGTACATGTCGGCGTGTACGCCGCGGGTGTAGGGGAACTCGCCGGGGGCCGGGCCGTCGCCGTATACGGCGTCCACCGGGATGCCCGAGAGGGTACGGAACCGCTGGTCGGGGGAAGAGGCGTCCATGGGCGACAGATTACTAGGAGTTCCTACTATCTGCCACCCCAGCAGTTGGCTACCATGGCCCGGTGCCCCTCCCCTTCGACCCCATCGCCGAGGCCCGCCGCAACTGGGAGGCCCGCGGCTGGGACGCCGTGGACGCCATGGCCACCGCCACCTCCATCACCCGGGCCCACCAGATCCTGCTGAGGCGCATCGACGCGGCCCTCGAACCGTTCGGCCTGGTGTTCAGCCGCTTCGAGGCCCTGGCCCTGCTGTCGTTCACCCGGACCGGCGCCCTGCCCATGGCCCGCATCGGCGAACGCCTCCAGGTGCATCCGACGAGCGTCACCAACACCATCGACCGCCTGGAGGCCGACGGCCTGGTGGCCCGGATCCCCCACCCGACCGACCGCCGAGCCACTCTGGCCGAGATCACCCCCACCGGCCGGGACCTGGCCACCCGGGCCGCCCGGGCCCTGGCCGACGCCGACTACGGGTTGGACGGGATGGCCGAACGCGACCTGGCCGCCGTGGAACGCGCCCTGGGCCCACTGCGGTCGGCCGCCGGGGACTTCTGAACCGACCCGCCCCCGGAAGATCCCCCCGGTGGCCACTCCCCTAAGGTGCGGCCCGTGATCGTCTCCACCATCATCGGACTGGCGGCCCTCGTGATCGGCCTGGTCATCGGCTGGCCGGTGCTGGTGCTGCTGTCCATCATCTTCACCATCGTCCAGTTGGTGATGCTGGTGGCCAAGACCGCCGTGGAGCGAAACGACGTGAAGGTCGCCGAGCGCCTGGCCGCCAAGCAGGCCCGCCACCGGAACGACTGAACGGCCCGGACCGATTGGTCCCACGGGGCAGCCGTGGGTCAGGCTGTCCGACATGACCGACACCGCCAACCCACCCACGGCCCGGCCGGCGGAGATCGCCGCCCACCCGAAGCTGAACATCGTCTACCGGACCGATCCCGACCGGATCGCCCCGCTGCTGCCCCCCGGGATCGAACCCACCGGAAGCCCCAACGTCTACCTCGGGATCTACTGCGTACCCATCCGCAACGAACCCGAGTACGGGGTGTCGACCAAGGTCGACGCCACCTGGAACGGCATCGAGGGCCAGTACTCGTTCGGCATCGGCATCGACCAGGAAGCGGCCATCTTCGTCAGCGCCGAGACCAACGGCCAGCCCAAGTTCCCCTGCACCACCCGCTACTTCCGGCTCGGCGACCGCATCGA
>CAYWBE010000336.1:0-1738 GCA_964456295.1 uncultured Candidatus Nemicrothrix sp. | reverse complement strand
AGCCGTTCCTCGGCCCGCTCCCTACGGAAGCGGGTCCGACGCACCACGACCTCGAGGCGGTGGTCGATGTAGTGGCGACACAGGTCGTACAGCCCGACCGTGCGGGGCTCGCCGTCGACCAGCACCACGTTGTTGATTCCGAAGGACTCCTCCATGGGGGTCAGTCGGTACAGCTCGCCGAGCACGGCCTGTGGGTTGTGGCCCGGCTTGACCGCGACCTGGAGTCGGAGCCCGGTGTGGCGGTCGGAGAGGTTCTTGAAGTCGGCGATGCCGGCCACCTTCCCGGCCTCGTTGAGCTCCTTGAGCTTCCCGATCACCCGTTCCGGTCCGACGAGGTACGGCAGTTCGGTGACCACGATGGCCTGGCGGCCCCGGCCGACGTCCTCGACGTGGGCCCGGGCCCGGATCCGGATCGACCCTCGCCCGGTGGCGTAGGCGTCGCGGATGCCGTCGTCGACCACGATCCCACCGCTCGGGAAGTCCGGCCCGGGCAGTACGGCCAGCAGCTCGTCGATGGTCGGCTTGGGACGCCGCTTGGTCATGACCAGGGTGACCGCCGCGTGGACCTCGGCCAGGTTGTGGGTGGGCATGTTGGTGGCCATCCCCACGGCGATACCCGTGGTGCCGTTCAGCAGGAGGTTGGGGAGCAGCGCCGGCAGGTGGAGTGGTTCGGTGGCCTCGCCGTCATACGTCGGGCGGTAGGGCACCGTGTCCTCGTCCAGCTCGCGCACCATGGCCATGGCGGCCTCGCTCAGTCGGCACTCGGTGTAGCGGGGGGCGGCCGGGGGGTCGTCCAGGGAGCCGAAGTTCCCCTGCGGGTCGATCAGGGTCATGCCCCTGGAGAACGGCTGGCCCATTCGCACCAGGGCGTCGTAGATGGCGGCGTCGCCGTGCGGGTGGTAGCGGCCCATGGTGTCACCGACTACCCGGGCGCTCTTGCGGTGCGGGGTGTCGGGGCGGACGCCCATGCGGAGCATCGAGTAGAGGATCCGGCGCTGCACCGGCTTGAGCCCGTCGCGGATGTCGGGGATGGCCCGCGACGTGATGACCGAGAGGGAATAGGCGAGGAAGGACTCCTTCATCTCCTGTTCGACGGAGACGTCTACGACCTCGCGGGCGTAGTCCATCTCGTCGGGGATGAGCTTCTGCTGCTTGGCCATGGGTGGGGTCGGTGGTCCTGGTCTGTTCGGTCGGTGACGGCTCCCGACATCCTGCCGACCCGGTGGGACAGCCGGGGGGACAGGCGGTAGGGCAGGCGTTGTCCCAGAGGTGGGCCCGCGGTGGCGACCGTACAGGCGCGGGCCCGGTGGGCCGCGGCAGGTGGGGGTCGGGGCGGGTCAGCCGCGGAAGCGGCAGCGGGTGACGCCGGTGACGAGTTCGTCGAGGGCGTCCAGCAGGGCCGATCCACCGACCGACCGGAGTCGGGCGGCCTCTCCGGCCGTCCACGGGTGGTCGATGTGGTCCGGGGTGAGTCCCGCTTCGCACCAGGTCTCGCCGACCATCCGGAGGGCGTGGTCCACCCCGGGATCTCCGCAGGCCACCAGCAACGCACCGGCCTCGTCGGCGTCCAGGCCGGGTGGTGCATCGACCTGGGCTGAGAACGTCCCCAGTCGGAAGCGGAGGGCCTCCGTGGCGATGCGAGCGTGGTTCATCGCCTTCGAAATTACCCGTCGGCGCGGCCCCGATCGGGGATGACGGGCTTCAGCGGTCGCCCGGTGGGCAGCAGTGGGCCGTGCAG
>CAYWBE010000335.1:0-1745 GCA_964456295.1 uncultured Candidatus Nemicrothrix sp. | reverse complement strand
ACCTGCACCGCAAGGTGGTGATCTGCATGTCCAACGCCATCGCCCAGGTGGCCGGCGAGTTCCAACCGTTGGTGCCGCCCCGTGGATCGGTGTCGGCCAGCGTCCAAGCCGAGGTCACCGACGCCTACGTCGCTGCGGCCCTCCACCACGTGCCGGCTACCGAGCTGGGCAACCTCGACCACGAGTTGGCCAGTGATGTGCTGGTCTGCTCGGACCACCCGAGGGCCACCGAGACGGTGTCGGAGATCATCTCGGGCATCCCGGGCGCCCGGCCGCTGGACGCCGGCGGCCTGTCGAACGCCACGGCCATCGAGGCGTTCACCGCGGTCCTCCTCCAGTTGAACAGTCGGTACCGCACCCGGGTGGCTGTCCGCCTGACCGGTATCGACGACTGATCGTCACCACGGTCGGCGGCCCTGCCGCTGGTCTGGTCGCTAGCCTTCGATCCGCATGTCCGACCTCACCATCACCCTTCCCGACGGATCCACGCGCACCCTGGCCGACGGGGCGACGGGCCTGGACCTGGCGGTCGATATCGGGCCCGGCCTGGCCAAGGTGGCGGTGATGGTCAACGTCGATGGCCAGGGTCGGGACCTGGATCGACCGTTGGCCGATGGGGAGACGGTCTCGGTGGTGACCGCCGACAGCGATGAGGGCCTCCACACCCTGCGCCACTCCACGGCCCACGTCCTGGCCCAGGCGGTGCTGGACCTGTGGCCGGGCGCCACGCACGCCATCGGCCCACCCATCGAGCACGGCTTCTACTACGACTTCGAACTCCCGGACGGGGCGGCGTTCACGGCCGACGATCTGGAGGCCATCGACGCCCGGATGCGCGAGATCATCGCCGCTGACCAGGCCTTCGAACGGTTCGAGGCCGGAGCGGCCGAAGCCCTGGACCTGTTCGCGGCGCACCGCTACAAGCGGGAGATCATCGAGAAGGTCACGGCTGGGGACGCCGATGCCGAGATGGCCGGCGAGGCCTCTACCGACGGGACCGTCACCTGGTACCGCAACGGCGAGGGCTTCGTCGACCTGTGCACCGGCCCGCACGTGCCGTCGACCGGACGACTCGGCCACTTCGCGCTGCAGAAGGTGGCCGGCGCGTACTGGCGGGGCGACGAGAAGCAGCCCATGCTCCAGCGCATCTACGGCACGGCGTGGGCCGACAAGAAGTCGCTGAAGGGCCACCTGCACCGACTCGCCGAGGCTGAGAAGCGTGACCACCGTCGCCTGGCCGCTGAACTGGACCTGGTGTCGTGGCCCGACGCGTTGGGCCCCGGACTGGCCGTCTGGCACCCCCGGGGCGCCCTGGTGCGAAAGATCATCGAGGACTACAGCCGGGCCCGCCACGAGACCGGTGGCTACGACTTCGTGTTCAGCCCCCACATCGCCAAGTCGGTGCTGTGGGAGACCAGCGGGCATCTCGACTTCTACGCCGACGGGATGTACCCGCCCATGGAGTTGGACGGGGCCAGCTACTACCCAAAGCCCATGAACTGCCCGTTCCACGTGGCCGTGTTCCAGAGCGGGCAGCGCAGCTACCGGGACCTGCCCCGCAGGTTCTTCGAGTTGGGTGCCGTGTACCGGTACGAGCTGTCGGGTGCCGTGCACGGCCTGCTCCGGAGTCGTGGCTTCACCCAGGACGACAGCCACATCTTCTGTACGCCGGACCAGATCCCCGGCGAGTTGGCCTCGCTGCTGGAGTTCACCCTCAGCGTGCTGCGGGCCTTCGGCTTCGAGGA
>CAYWBE010000334.1:0-1748 GCA_964456295.1 uncultured Candidatus Nemicrothrix sp. | reverse complement strand
CCGGGGATCATGGGCCGCAAGCCCGTGCACGAGCCGATGCAGACCGGCATCAAGGCCATCGACTCGCTCATCCCGATCGGTCGTGGCCAGCGCGAGCTGATCATCGGCGACCGCAAGACCGGCAAGACGACGATCGCCATCGACACGATCATCAACCAGGCCGGCCAGGGCGTGAACTGCGTGTACGTGGCCATCGGCCAGAAGGCGTCCACGGTCGCCCAGAACGTGGCGGTGCTCGAGGCCCACGGGGCCATGGAGTACACCGTCGTGGTGGTCGCCCCGGCGTCCGACCCGGCGCCGTTCAAGTACCTCGCCCCGTACGCCGGCTGCGCCATCGGCCAGCACTGGATGGACAACGGCGAGCACGCCCTGGCCGTGTACGACGACCTGTCCAAGCAGGCCGAGGCCTACCGCCAGATGTCGCTGCTGCTGCGCCGCCCGCCGGGCCGCGAGGCCTACCCGGGCGACGTCTTCTACCTGCACAGCCGCCTGCTGGAGCGGGCCGCCAAGCTCAGCGACGACCTTGGCGCCGGTTCGATGACGGCCCTGCCGGTCATCGAGACCAAGGCCGGTGACGTCTCGGCGTTCATCCCGACCAACGTGATCTCGATCACCGACGGCCAGATCTTCCTCCAGGACGACCTGTTCAAGTCGGGCGTGCGTCCGGCCGTGGACGTCGGCATCTCGGTGTCGCGCGTCGGTTCGGCCGCCCAGGTCAAGGCCATGAAGACCGCCGTGGGCACGCTCAAGTCCGACCTGCAGCAGTTCCGCGAGCTGGAGTCGTTCGCCGCCTTCGGTTCGGACCTGGACGCCGTGTCCCAGGCCCAGCTGGACCGGGGCTACCGCCTCACCGAACTCCTCAAGCAGGGCCTCAACTCGCCGTTGCTGGTCGAGGAGCAGGTCGTGTCGATCTGGGCCGGCACCCGGGGCCACCTCGACGGCGTGGACGTCTCCGACGTCGGTCGCTTCGAGGCCGAGCTGCTGGACTGGTTCCGGACCCGTCACGCCGACGTCCTGGCCGATATTCGCGATTCGGGCAAGATCGCCGACGAGGACGCGTTCGACGCGGCCATCGCGGCGTTCGCCGACCAGTTCGAGGGTTCGGTGGCCGGCGGTTCGGCTCCCGACGCCGAGTCGACCGACACCGACTCGAACATCGTCGACGCCGACACCACGCTCCCCGAAGAGGACATCTCGGAGACCGAGTGAACGTCGTGACCTGTTCGCCGGGCAGCAACGCAGTGCACTGCATCGCGGCAGCGACTTGCCCCCTCGTGAAGGGAGCGTGCCGTGGCCGGGGGTAAGGAGCGGGTACTGCGGCGTCGCATTGGCAGCGTCCAGAACACCAAGAAGATCACCCGGGCCATGGAGCTCATCGCGGCTACGCGCGTCGTGAAGGCCCAGCAGCGGGCCCGGGCGGCCAAGCCGTACGCCAAGCAGATCACCGCGGTGATCGAGAACCTGGCTGCCGGTGGCGCCGAGGTCGACCACCCGTTGCTCCGCCAGGCCGACACGGTCGAGCGGGTCGGCGTGGTCGTCATCTCGTCGGACCGTGGGCTGGCCGGACCGTACAACTCGGCGGTCATCCGTGCAGCCGAGCGCCAAGTGCAGAACGCCCGGTCGGAGGGAGCGGACTACTCGCTGATCGTGATCGGCAAGAAGGCCCGCGACTACTTCGCCTTCCGGAACTACACAGTCGACTCGTACACCGACGGGATCAGCGACAACCCCACCTACGAGGACGCCCG
>CAYWBE010000333.1:0-1754 GCA_964456295.1 uncultured Candidatus Nemicrothrix sp. | reverse complement strand
CGCAAGGTCCGGGTCCTCGAGCAGGCCGGCTTCGACGTCGGATTCGACGGTGCCGACAGCCACTCGATCATGTACCAGAACGCCAACAACTCGGTCCGGGTGACCGACGAGTTCATGGCCGCCGTGGAGGCCGACGGCGACTGGGACCTACGGGCCGTCACCGACGGATCGGTCATCGAGACCGTCCGGGCACGTGACCTGTTCCGCCAGATGTCCGAGGCGGCGTGGGAGTGCGCGGACCCCGGCATCCAGTTCGACACCACCATCAACCGTTGGCACACCGCGTCGAACACCGGTCGCATCACGGCGAGCAATCCGTGCTCGGAGTACGTCCACCTCGACGACTCGGCCTGCAACCTGGCCAGCCTGAACCTGCTGGCCTTCCTGGGGGCCACCGACGACGACACCGAGGCCATCGGCGGCTTCGACGTCGAGGGATTCCGCCACGCCGTGGAGGTGGTGTTCACCGCCCAGGAGATCCTGGTCGGTAACGCCGACTATCCGACCGAGCCCATCGGCGAGACCACCAGGGCCTTCCGCCAGCTCGGCTTGGGCTACGCCAACCTCGGGGCCCTGCTCATGGCCCTCGGGCTGCCCTACGACAGCGACGAGGGCCGGTCGGTCGCCGCCGCGCTCACCTCGCTGATGACCGGCCATGCCTACCGGACCTCGGCGCGCATCGCGGATCGGATGGGGGCCTTCGAGGGCTACGAGCACAACCGCGAGCCGATGCTGGGCGTGCTGGAGATGCACCGCGAGGCCGCCGAACTACTCGACGCCGCGGTGGCCCCGGCACTGGTCGACGCGGGCCGAACTGCGTGGTTCGAGGCGTGTGCCCTGGCCCAGCGGGTCGGCGTCCGCAACAGCCAGGCCACCGTCCTGGCCCCCACCGGCACCATCGGCCTGCTGATGGACTGCGACACCACCGGCGTGGAGCCCGACTTGAGCCTCGTCAAGCACAAGCGTCTCGTGGGCGGCGGCACCATGTCGATCGTCAACCAGACCGTTCCCCGGGCGTTGGTCCGCCTCGGCTATGACGACGAGACCGCGGCGGCCGTACTGGCCTGGATTGACGAGCACCAGACGGTGGTCGGCTGCCCTGACCTCCGGGCCGAGCACGTGGCGGTGTTCGCCACGTCCATGGGCGACAACCCGATCCACCACATGGGCCACATCCGGATGATGGGCGCCGTCCAGCCGTTCCTGTCGGGGGCCATCTCCAAGACCTGCAACATGCCCGAGGAGGTCTCCATCGACGACGTTGAGGAGCTCTACCTCGAGGCCTGGCACCTCGGCCTCAAGGCGGTGGCCATCTACCGGGACAACTGCAAGGTGGCCCAGCCGTTGACCGTGGGCGACGCCTCGCCCCAAGCGGCGAGCGGGCCGACCGACCTGGTGTCCGAACTGACCGTGGGCCTGGGCGAACCGGTCCGCCGACGCCTGCCCCGTAGCCGGGCGTCGCGGACCTTCGAGTTCCGGGTGGCCGACTGCAAGGGCTTCGTGACGGTCGGCGAGTACGAGGACGGTCGCCCCGGAGAGGTGTTCGTCAGGGTCTCCAAGCAGGGCTCGACGATGGCCGGGATCATGGATGCCTTCGCCATCTCGCTCAGCCACGGGCTGCAGTACGGGGTGCCCCTGCGGGCCTTCGTGGACGCCTTCACCGGGATGCGCTTCGAGCCCGCCGGCATGACCGACGACCCGGACCTCCGCATCGCCACCAGCCTCATCGACTACCTGTTCCGCCGCCTGGCCGT
>CAYWBE010000332.1:0-1756 GCA_964456295.1 uncultured Candidatus Nemicrothrix sp. | reverse complement strand
GGGCGACCCGTCGTTGGGCGACCCTGCCCTGCGGCGTACGTGGCCCCAACGGCTGCTGATCGGCGCCAACCTCCTGCTGGCCGCCGGCCTGTTCATCGGGGCGTCCCGCCTGGCCTCCTTCGAGGAGGTGGTGGGCAGCATCGTCCGCATCGACGTACCGGCCGGCGTGCTGGCCGACCTGGACGTGCCGATCGGCGCCGACGGGACCGAGGACGACCTGGGGCTGGCCCCCGAGGCGGACGGCGACGCCGATGCCGACGACCGACCGTCGCCTCCCCGCAACATCCTGCTGATCGGCACCGACAGCGCGGTGGGCCTCGACGACGACGACCCCGCCGGGTGGCGCGACCGCACCCCGGGGGTGGCCCTGGCCGACGCCATCATGCTGCTGCGCCTGGACCCCCACCTGGGCACGGCCTCGGTGCTGTCCCTGCCCCGGGACCTGTACGTGATGATCCACCGCGACGGCGTGCCGGTCCGCGAGGAGAAGTTGGCCTCGTCGCTGCTGGTGGGGGGCATGGAGCTGGGCGCCCCGACCCTGGTCGAGACGGTGACCAGGAACTTCGGCGTACCCATCCACAACTTCGTGGTCATCGACTTCCTGGGCTTCGAGGAGGTGGTCGACGAGATCGGCGGCGTCCCGGTCTGGTTCCCCCACCCGGCCCGCGACGTGGCGGCGGGCCTGTACGTGACCGAGGCGGGCTGCACCAACCTGGACGGCCGGGCGTCGTTGTCCTTCGTGCGCAGCCGCAAGTTGGAACTGTTCGTGGACGGCCGCTGGCAGCGGGTCGGCGTCTGGAACGACCTGGAACGCAACCAGCGCCAGCAGGACTTCCTGACCCTCGCCCTGGAACGGGTGGTCGGCATGGGTGCCCGCTCGATCATCGTGCGCGACGACCTGATCGAGGCGGCGGCCCGTTCGGTGGTGCTCGACGACCGGCTCACCCTCCGGACCCTGCTCCAGTTGGGCAACGCCTTCGGGGGCTTCGACCCGTCGGACCTGGGTCGCCACTCGCTGCCCGTGTACGACGACCTGGTCGGTTCGTCGTCGGTGCTGCGGCTCCGCTCGGACGCCCGTCGGGTGTTCGACGTCTTCCGGGGGATCACCCTTCGCCCCGAGGACGTACCGGTCGTGGTGGTCGATGGACGCGGGCCGGTCGACGAGTCGGTACCGGCCCATGCCCAGCTGGTGATCAAGGGATTCCCGGTCGAGGCCGGACCCGGCCCCGCGGTGGCTGCCACCACCGTCCGGGCCCACCGGGACCGGTACGCGGCGGCCGTGCTGGTGGCCCAGATGGTCACCCCGACCCCCCGGTTCGAGTTCGTGGACGACCCCTCGCTGGGGGACCGGGTGGAGTTGACCCTGGGCGGCGACTTCTCCTCGTTCCTGCTCGTGCCCCGGGCCCTGCACGAGGTGGACGCCCTGGCCCGGGCGGCCCTCCCGGTCCACGACGGGACCGGTGGCTCCGGTGACGAGCAGTCGGCGCCGCCCGTCGCTGTCGCACCGGACGGTGCGGGGGCCTCCACGCCGGCCGATCCGCTGCCCGTGCGGGCCGGGGTCCAGATGCCCACCGAGGTCCCGGGGGGCGTGGACGGCCGTCGCCCCGACGGGTCCGCATGTTCCTGAACCCGCCCCCGACCGCCGGAGGGCAGCCGTGACCCCCCTGCGGGTGGCCTTCCTGGTGGAACAGGCCTGGCACCGGGTACCGGGGGGCACCGCGGTGGCCGCCGTCGAGTCGGCCCGGGCGCTGGCCGA
>CAYWBE010000331.1:0-1757 GCA_964456295.1 uncultured Candidatus Nemicrothrix sp. | reverse complement strand
ATCATCGATAACCCGGCTCGAGTGTTGGGCTTTGCTGCCACAGGAGGCTCTTGAGACCTAGTTGCTAGTGCTTCCGAACGAGTCTTTTCAGATTCCTCCGGGACCGACCGGACGAAAGTGTCGTCTTAAGTTCCTGGGGAAGGGTGTCGGGGGGTTCGAGTCCCTCCGCGCCCACCACCCGACCTGCCGGCGGGGACCCTTGCCCCCGTGGTCGGGCTAGAGCCATGCCTCCTCGTAGGGGGTGAGACCGAGCGGGACCGCTCCGGTCTCGGTGATCAGCACCATCTCCTCGAGCTTCACGCCGTCCGGGCCGCCGCTCTCGCCTGCGTAGCTCTCGATGCACAGGGTCATGCCGACCTCGAGCACGCCGTCGTAGCCACCGCCGTACGCACCGGGGACGTCCGCCTTGTCCGGCGACATGATGATCGGCCACTCGTTCTCGAGGCCGAGGCCGTGGAAGATCGTCGTGAAGTTCTGCTCGGCGAGTTCCGGTGTGTAGCAGAAGCCCTTCTCCATGAGCTCCATGAACGACAGGCCGGGCTCCAGGAGTTCCATGTTGCGGTGGACGTGTTCGAAACAGGCGGCGTAGAGGCGACGCTGCCGGTCGTCGGGCGTACCGTCGGCCATCCACGTGCGGGAGATGTCGTGGGCGTAGCCGTAGGGGCCGATCAGGTCGGAGTCGCAGCCGATGATGTCGCCCCGTTGGATGACCCGCAGGCCGGTCTCCTGGGCCCACGGGTTCGTCTTTTCGCCTGACAGCAGGTAGCGGGCGTTGATCCACTCGCCCTCCCATTCGATGTTGGCGGCGTGGAGATGGGCCCAGATGTCGGATTCGGTGACTCCGGGCCTCGTCGCTGCGAACATCCGCTCGAATCCGTCGTGACAGGCCCTGGCCGAGAGGCGCTGGGCTTCGAGTTCCTCGGGGCCCTTGACGGCCCGGGCCCGGTAGATCGCCGGGTGGCCGTCGACGACGACGATCCCACGGCGCTCGAGCTCCGCGGCCTGGAAGTGGCTGAGGCGGTCGATGCCGACCCGCAGGTCATCGGGCGACGTCCGGCGGATGAGCGACTCGATCTGGTCGGCCCACTCGCGAAGCGAGGTGGCGAAGTTGTCGGCGCCGTCGCTCATGAAGCCGACCGGGCGGGCGACGTGGACGACGTCGACCGTGTCGAGATGACCGTGGTAGGCGTCGTGGCCGGCCACCCAGTCGAAGAGCTCGGTGGTTCCATCGGCGGCCATGAACAGGTAGCGGCACTCGTGGTTGAGGGCATACACCTGCACGTTGCGCGAATCGGTGGCGTAGCGGATGCTGACCGGGTCGTAGAGGAGCAGGGTGGGGACGTCCAATTCCTGCATCATCTGGAGCAGCCGGTTCCTGCGGTGGTGTCGCATCCGGTGGACCGTTGCGTCGGGCAGGGCTTCGACCATGAGGTCACCTCGGAATCGGTAGGCGAGTGGGGCGGTGCCCACGTTTTCGATGGTGCAGAATGCCACCGGAAACCAGCCGGTCGGGACGCCGCTGGCGAACATCCGACCAGCTCGTCGAGGGAGCGCCTCCGTGCAGTCCAGCCAGGAACCACCGATCAGGCCGGTGAGCGGCACCGTCGTCCCGCGATACGCGGGGCCGTCGACCTTCGCTCGACTGCCGGAACTGCGGGATGTTGAGCGGTGCGACGTGGCCATCGTGGGTGTTCCGTTCGATTCGGGCACCAGCTACCGGCCCGGTGCGCGCTTCGGGCCGATGGGCATCCGGCAGG
>CAYWBE010000330.1:0-1757 GCA_964456295.1 uncultured Candidatus Nemicrothrix sp. | reverse complement strand
GGCACCGAGTTGGCCGGGTAGAGGCTCTGGTCCGGGTACACCTGGCCGGCCAGGTTGGCGTCACCGGCCACCTGCCAGCCCGACAGGTACAGCGCCGGGAGGCCGCCCTTGACGTACTGGATGGCCTGGCCGCCGGTCATGGCGCCCAGGGCGTGGACGTAGTCCATCTCGTGCATCTTCTGCCACAGGACCTCGGCACCGTGGCGGGCGATCGAGCACTCGGGCAGGACCGAGCCCCGCAGGCGGACGACGTCGGCCGCGCTGTAGTCGCGGACCGTGCCCTCCCAGCGGGGGTTCTCGGCCCAGTCCTTCTCGAGGGCTGCGACCTGATCGTCGAAGGTGTTGCGCATTGCTGGCTCGCTTTCGTGGTGGACCGTCGGCGGCTGCCGGCGTCCGGTCGGGGAATTCGGTTTGGGAATCGGGTTGGTACGGGTGCTGCAGGCCCCGGACGGTCAGTCCAGGAGCTCGTAGGCGGGAAGGGTGAGGAACTCGATGAACTCCGAGGCCAGGGCGACCTGCTCGAAGACCGATCGGGCCTCGTCGAACGGCAACGCGGCGAAGGCCTCGCTACCGAGATCGTCGGCGATGACGGCCATCTGGGCGTCGATCGTGGAGCGGACCAGCTCACGGGTGACCGTGGTGCCGTCCTCCAGGGTGCGACCGTGCCGGATCCACTGCCAGATCTGGGCCCGGCTGATCTCGGCGGTGGCTGCGTCCTCCATGAGGTTGTTGATGGCTGCCGCACCGGTACCCGACAACCACGAGGCGAGGTA
Organism: uncultured Candidatus Nemicrothrix sp.; assembly: GCA_964456295.1. GTDB lineage: Bacteria > Actinomycetota > Acidimicrobiia > Acidimicrobiales > MedAcidi-G1 > UBA9410. Next base: position 984 of record CAYWBE010000330.1, on the reverse strand, counting down.
GCGGAGGCCGACGTAGACGTTGGTCTCCAGTCCGGACCGGGTGATCGAGCCACCCGACTCGTCGACCGACAGGAGGTCATCGCCGCTGACCCGCACGTCGGGTCGCTGGCGGTCGACCTGGTTGAGGCCCTGGCCGAGGATGGCGTTGAACTCGAGTTCGGCCACCGTGACCAGGTCGGGGTGGGCCACCCAGGTGCCGTCACACCCGTCGTTGGCCTCGCGTCGCTTGTCCTCCTTGACCTTGGTGAGGGCGCCGGCGGTGACCTGGGGGTCGCGCCGGTTGGGGATGAAGGCCGCCATGCCGCCGATGGCATGGGCATCGCGCTTGTGGCAGGTGGCCACCATGAGCTCGGTGTAGGCCCGCATGAACGGCACCGTCATGGTCACGTCGGAGCGGTCGGGCAGGACGAACGTCGGATCGGCGTTGAACTTCTTGGCCACCGAGAAGATGTAGTCCCAGCGCCCGGCGTTCAGGCCCGATGAGTGCTGCCGGAGTTCGTAGAGGATCTCGTCCATCTCGAAGGCCGCGGTGATGGTCTCGATGAGCACCGTGGCCCTGATGGATCCCCGTGGAACGCTGAGGGCGTCCTGGGCGTGGCAGAACACGTCGTTCCAGAGGCGGGCCTCGTGGTGGTTCTCCAGCTTGGGGAGGTAGAAGTACGGCGCCGTCCCCCGGTCGAGGGCCTCGCGGGCGTTGTGGAAGAAGACGAGGCCGAAGTCCACGAGGCTGGCCGCCGCCGGTCGGCCATCGACCTGGACGTGGCGCTCGGGAAGGTGCCAGCCGCGGGGCCGGATGACCAGCGTGGCCGTCTCGTCGTTGAGGGCGTAGCTCTTGCCGTCGCGGCGCAGGGTCAGGTCGCGGCGGATGGCGTCGCGCACGTTGGCCTGGCCGCTGAGCATGTTGTCCCAGGTCGGAGAGCTGGAGTCCTCGAAGTCGGCCATGAACACCCGGGCGCCGGAGTTCAGGGCGTTGATCATCATCTT
>CAYWBE010000329.1:0-1766 GCA_964456295.1 uncultured Candidatus Nemicrothrix sp. | reverse complement strand
CCGTGCATCGGCCAGTGGGACCGCCAGGACCTCGACGACGGCATCCCCAACTCCATCGTCACCAGCTACAACCGGAACTTCCCCAAGCGCAACGACGGCTACGCCACCACCCACGCCTTCGTGACGTCACCCGAGACGGTGATCGCCCTGACCATCGCCGGCCGGCTGGACTTCGACCCGGCCAACGACACCCTGGTCAACGACGCCGGCGAAGAGGTCCGCCTGACGGTGGGCGACGGCGAGGAGCTGCCGGCGGACGGCTTCGACCCGGGCGAGGAGACCTTCCAGGCGCCCCCGACCGATGGTTCCGGCGTCGAGGTGGTCGTATCACCGACCAGTGACCGCCTCCAGGTCCTGACCCCGTTCCCGGCATGGGACGGCGGCGACCTGACCGACCTGACGGTGCTGGTCAAGGCCCAGGGCAAGTGCACCACCGACCACATCTCCATGGCCGGCCCGTGGCTGAAGTACCGGGGCCACCTCGAGAACATCTCGGGCAACGTCTACATGGGAGCCGTCAACGCCTTCACCGGCGAGGTGGGTACCGGCTGGGACGCCACCGACGGCGAGACCCGCACCTACCCGGACATCGCCCGTCGCTACCACGAGGCCGGCGTGTCCTGGGTGGCCATCGGCGACGAGAACATGGGCGAGGGTTCGTCGCGGGAGCACGCGGCGATGGAGCCACGGTTCCGGGGCGCCAAGGTGGTCATCGCCCGTTCGTTCGCCCGCATCCACGAGACCAACCTCAAGAAGCAGGGCGTGCTGCCGCTGACCTTCGCCGATCCGGCCGACTACGACCGGATCGGACCCGAGGACAGGATCTCGGTGTTGGGCGTGGCCGATCTGGCGCCCGACCAGCCCATCGAGGTGGTCATCACCTCGCCGGACGGGACCGAGGCCCGGATCACCGCCGACCACACCTATTCGGCCGACCAGATCGAGTGGTTCAGGGCCGGCAGCGCGCTGAACCTGATCCGGGCACGCTCCGGGAACTGAATCCTCCGGGCACCCCGGCCCGGATCTCGCCGGGCGGGCCGCCCGGATTCACTCCCCGTCGGGAATGAGGCGGGCGTGGACGGAGACCTCGCCGGTCCACGCCCAGAGCAGCACGCACGCCTCGTCGCCGAACCGTTGGGCATGGCGTTCCCACGGCTCGTGGTGCACCGACTCGCCCACGGCCTTCGGCTCCCACGGACCGTCGCCCCGCTGGAACTCCGCCGTGCCATGCAGCAGGTGATAGGTCTCCTCGGCCGGGTGCTCGTGGCGCGGGTAGTGCAGCCCGGCACCCCAGATCCCGAGGCCGGCGCTGGCCACCGACGACTCCACCAAACCCCCGGGGCCGATCACCCGCACGTAGCCGTAGTTGTCCAGGAAGTGCTGCGACAGGGTGGCCCGGTAGGCCGGGGTCTGCACCCAGCGCAGGAGCGGCGCCGCGGCGGCGAAGGCTCCAAGCACCGGGGCCACCCCCGTCACGTCGCTCCCGGCGTCGACCTCCTGCAGGAGGCGGGCCACCGGAAGTACCGCCGACTCCGGCTCGGCCACCAGCCCCCGTTCCAGGGCATCGACGAGGTGTCCTCCAACCTCACCGAGCATGGGGAACTGCTCGACGTCGGGGTGCCCCTGGTAGAAGCCGGCCACCGCTGCCACCAGGTCCCGGCGCAGGGCGCCGGCCGGGTCCCGGGTCAAATCGCGGGTCAGACCCGGCGGAGCCGGTAGCCCCGGTTGCGGGCCTCGGCCAACGAATCGGGCCCGAAGCACAGGAA
>CAYWBE010000328.1:0-1773 GCA_964456295.1 uncultured Candidatus Nemicrothrix sp. | reverse complement strand
GCGGCGATGGCCACGATGCCGGCCGCCAGCCCATCCAGGCCGTCGATGAGGTTCAGGGCGTTGGCCAGGAGCACCACCCACACCACGGTCAACAGCGCCGAGAGGTCCGGGGACAGCAGGACGACGTCCAGGAACGGGATGCGCAGCACCACGAGGGCCACACCGGTCAGCGACAGGACGCTGCCGGCCAGCACCATGCCGGCCACCTTGGCCGGGGCCGACACCGGCCGGATGTCGTCGATCACCCCCACCACGCAGATCACCACGGCGGCCGAGACCACGCCCAGCATCTCGGTCGGTGCGGCGAACACCTCGGAGAAGTCGCCGATCAGCCACGCCGCCAGGACGCCGGCCAGCAGCCCACCCAGCATCGCCGTGCCGCCGAGGGACGGAGTGGGTGCGGTGTGGACGTTGCGTTCGTCGGGCGCCACCACCAGCCCGGAGCCGACGGCGAACCGGCGTACGACCGGGGTGGCCGCCGCGGTGGCCAGGGCAGCCACCGCTCCGACGATCAGGTGGGGGACGATGCCGGGCACGGGTTCAGGGTTCCTGAGTCGTCAGCCGCGGGACCGGTCTCGGGTGGGGACGCCGGCCGGTGACGGGGTGGGTCCCGATCGGGGCTCAGGCGTAGACGGGGAAGCGGGCACAGAGGGCGTTGACGTCGGATCGCACGGCGGTGATCTCGGCCTCGTCGTCCCGGCCCCGCAGGGCCCGCGCCATCAGGTCGGCGATCTCGGCCATCTCGGCCTCCTCCATGCCCTGGGTGGTGGTCGACGGGGTGCCGATCCGGACGCCACTGGTCACGAACGGCGACCGGGGGTCGTCGGGCACGGTGTTCTTGTTCAGGGTGATGCCGGCCCGGTCGAGCGTGTTCTGGGCCACCGCACCGGTGACGTCGGCGTCGAAGGTCCGCAGGTCGACGACCATCAGGTGGTTGTCGGTCCCGCCGGTGACCAGGCGGAAGCCGTGGCCGACCAGGGCGGCGGCCAGTGCTGAGGCGTTGGCCACGATCTGGCGGGCGTAGCCGGCGAACGACGGGTCGGCCGCCTCGCGGAACGCCACGGCCTTGGCCGCGATGTGGTGCTCCAGCGGACCGCCCTGCGAACCGGGGAACACCGCCTTGTCGATGGCCGCCGCGTACTCCTCGCGGCTCAGGATGCAGCCACCACGTGGGCCGCGCAGCGTCTTGTGGGTGGTGAAGGTGACGATGTCACAGTGCGGCACCGGGTTGGGGTGCACGCCACCGGCGATCAGGCCGGCGATGTGGGCCGCGTCGAACATGAGCAGGGCGCCCACCTCGTCGGCGATCTCGCGTAGCGGGGCCGGCTCGATGATCCGGGGGTAGGCCGTGGCGCCGGCCACGATCAGCTTGGGGCGGGCCGCCCGGGCCTGGTCCCGGAGCTGGTCCATGTCGATGCGTTCGTCGCTGCCCGTCAGGCCGTAGGACACGAAGTCGTAGAGCTTGCCGCTGGCGTTGACCGGCGAACCGTGGGTCAGGTGGCCGCCGTGGTCGAGGCTCAGGCCGAGCACGGTGTCGCCCGGCTCGAGGAGGGCCTGGTAGACGGACATGTTGGCGTTGGCACCCGAGTGGGGCTGGACGTTGGCGTGGTCCGCGCCGAACAGGGCCTTGACCCGCTCGCGGGCCAGGTCCTCGACCTCGTCCACGTGCACGTTGCCGCCGTAGTACCGCTTGCCGGGGTAGCCCTCGGCGTACTTGTTGGTCAGGACCGACCCACTGGCCTCCAGCACGGCCGGCGAGGCGAAGTTCTCCGA
>CAYWBE010000327.1:0-1793 GCA_964456295.1 uncultured Candidatus Nemicrothrix sp. | reverse complement strand
GGACCAGTCCTCGGGGTTGGCCTCGGTGTGGGTGGCCACCACCTCGCCGTCGACACCGTCGACGAACACCAGGCCGCGCCGCTCGGGCGGCGACTCGTTGGAGTACACCAGCACCCGCCAGGTGGGGCGGCTGCGGAGGCCCCGCCAGGCCATCTGGGCCGACGCGTGGCCCACCGGGAAGCCCACGGCCCGGACGGCGGCCACCAGGGCATCGGCCTCGTCGACCTCGAGGCTCCAACCGCCCTGGAGGTGGTAGAGGCCCACCAGGGCCAGCCCGATGGCCCCGGCCACCAGCCCACCGTCGACCAGCGGCGACCCGTCGGCCGTCACCACCACCACGACGGTGACCGCGGCCAGCACCAGGTAGAGGATCCCGGGGATTCGGCGGCGGTCGTTGTCGGGGAACACGTAGGGCCCGACCAGGCCCGCGCCCCGGGCGTCGAGGTCGTCGGGCAGGGCGTCCCGGACGTCGCCGTCACCGGTCACCCGTTCCTGTTTCTGGTCCTGGTCCTGTTCCTGGTCCGGCGGGGAATCCACGGGCTCGTTCACGACGGGGGAATCTACCGGCGACACGTCGCCCGGGGTGTGCGGGCCACGGCCACCGGAACCACCAGCCCGGCGCCGGCGGCCTGCAGTGCCACCACCGCAGCGTCCATCGAGGCGCCCGTGGTCACCACGTCGTCCACCAGCAGGATCGTCGCCCCCGGCGGGACCGCCCCGGCCCGGGCCCGCAGCACCGGGCCCCGACGCCGTTGCCTGCCGGTGCGACCGGTCTGACCTCGGTCGGGTGCCCGGAGGAGCAGTCGCCGGACCGGGACACGGGACACCGACCGACCGCTGCCCCGACGCAGGCCACGACCCGCGGACCGGGCCAACAGGCGGGCCTGGTCGAACCCGCGTCGCCCACGGCGGCCCGCGGTGGTCGGCACCCAGGTCACCACGTCGGGCACCACCCCGGCGACGGTCGCCATCTCGGCCAGCCCCCGCCCCAGTCCGGCGACCGCCCGGCGATCCCCGTGGAACTTCAACGAACGCACCAGGCTCCCGGCCTCGCCCCGGTAGGACCCGAGCGTCGACACCGGCATCCCGACTCCCCGACCCCACCCCACTCCGTCCACCCGGCCCGTCATGGGATGGACCCTAGGGACGGGGTGTGACCACCTCTCCTCCGGTGCGGAGCCGGTCCACGGCCGCCACCACGGCATCCAGGTTGGCGGCCAGGTCACCGGTCCCGTCCACCCGGAGGTCGGCGTGTCGGGCACTCGGTTCCACGAACGCCTCGTGCATGGGGGCGACCGTGGCCTCGAACTGGGCCCGGACGCTGGCCGTCGTACGACCCCGCTCCCTCACGTCGCGGTCCATGCGACGGTCCAGGCGGACCTCGGCCGGCGCATCCACGAACACCGCCAGGTCCAGACGCCGCCGGAGTTCGGGCACGGCCAGCACCAGGATGCCGTCGACCACCACCACCGGTCGGGGGTCGACCCGGCGGGTCCGGTCCGTCCGGGTGTGGGTGGCGAAGTCGTAGACCGGCACGTCGACCGGCCGCCCGGCCAGCAGGCCGTCGAGGTGCTCGACGAGCAGCACCTCGTCCAACGAGTCCGGGTGGTCGAAGTTGACCACCGCCCGCTGCCCGGGATCCAGGTGTGCGAGGTCGTGGTAGTACTCGTCGAACCAGAGCACCGACGCATCGTCACCGAAGCGCGACGTGATGCCCTCGACAAGGGTCGTCTTGCCCGCTCCACTTCCTCCGGCCAGGCCCAGCACCGCGCTCCGCACGGGCGACGAGCCTA
>CAYWBE010000326.1:0-1797 GCA_964456295.1 uncultured Candidatus Nemicrothrix sp. | reverse complement strand
TCGCGCCAGCTCTACGAGGAGGCGCTGCACGTCCAGTTCTACCTGACGCTGCTCGACAACTACATCCCCGACATGGCCGAGCGGGAGGCCGCCTTCGCAGCGATCCACAACATCCCGTCGATCGCCAAGAAGGGCGAGTTCTGCTTCAAGTGGATGAACGCCGCTGAAGACCTCGGCGAGTTGGACACCGACGAGAAGCGCAAGACGTTCCTGCTGAACCTCATCTGCTTCGCCACGTGCATCGAGGGCCTCTTCTTCTTCGCCGCCTTCGCCTACGTGTACTTCCTGCGATCCAAGGGCCTGCTCAACGGCCTGGCCGCCGGCACCAACTGGGTGTTCCGCGACGAGTCCTGCCACATGAACTTCGCCTTCGAGGTCATCAACACGGTGCGTCGCGAGCAGCCCGAGTTGTTCGACGAGGACCTGGGGAACCGCATCTACGAGATGCTCGACGAGGCCATCGACTGCGAGTACCAGTTCGCCGAGGACCTCCTGGGCCAGGGCGTGCCGGGCATGTCGACCACCGACACGAAGCAGTACCTCCAGTTCGTGGCCGACCAGCGCCTCGCCCAGTTGGGTCTGGACCGCCGCTACAACACCACCAACCCGTTCGGGTTCATGGAACTCCAGGACGTACAGGAGCTCACGAACTTCTTCGAACGCACCGTCGCCGCCTACCAGGTCGGCGTCGAGGGCGACGTGGCGTTCGACGAGGAGTTCTAGGCGCCGGTCCCCGGCTCGTCCCCACTGTCGGGCCCACCAGTCGCCCGGCGCCGCCGCAGGGCGACGACGCCACCTCCCAGGGCCAGCAGCCCACCGACCAGGCCGAACGGCGCGATCGACCGACCGGTGCCACCCTGGGTCGAGGAGCCGACCACCACGCCCGCTCCGGTCGGCTGGTCCGGATCGGCCTCGCCGTCGGACGGGGTCGGAACGGTTGATGACGACGGTGCCGTCGCCCCGACGGCAGTCGTGGTGGTCGGCGTCGGACCGACCACGGTGGTCGTCGGGACGACCGTGGTGGCCGCCGGAACCGCCGTGGTCGTCGTAACCGGCGGTGGCACGGCCACTGGTCGGAACGGTCCGCTGATCTCGTAGGTCACGCCGACGTGGCGGCCCTCGACGCCGGGCCCCCAGTCCAGGTCGGGCACCACGTCGCGCACCAACGCCTCACCGCGGCCCCGGAGCGAGCTCACGTACAGCCGGGTGCCCGACGGATCGAAGCACGGCCCGGTGACCTCCGACAGCCGGTGCCCGTTGCCGACCATCCGACAGAACGGAGCCACCTCGCCGAACGGGGTGACCAGCACCACCTCCATGTCGCCCCGGTCCTCGGACAGGAACAGGTCGCCGGACCCCGACACCGCCAGGTCGCCGATCCCCCAGGCCGGAGCGCGCCGACCCGACCCGTCCCAGACCACCGAATGGCGTCCCGCACCGAGGTCCAACGCATGCACCCGGTCGTCGAGTCCCGTGGTGAACACCACGACGCCGTCGTGTACGGCCAACCCGCCGCCCATCGGTGTCACGAACCCATCGGCCGCCTGGAAGCGGGTGGGGATGAAGGACCCCGAGGGGTCGGCCACCGGGAGCCACCGGATACCGCCGTCCGGATCCACCGCCAGGGCCTCCATGCGGCCGACCTCGCTCCCGTCACCTCCCAACGGGTCACCCGAGTCGGCCAGGACCACCCGGTAGAGGCGTCCGTCCCGGTGGGCCTCGGTCAGGTAGGCGTGACCCCCATCGGCGTCCACGGCCACCGACCCGTGCGTCCGTCGACCCAGCACCGGGCGGGCC
>CAYWBE010000325.1:0-1808 GCA_964456295.1 uncultured Candidatus Nemicrothrix sp. | reverse complement strand
AGGTCGACGAGGAGGCCATCGCCGAGGTGCTCTCGGTGTGGACCGGCATCCCCGTCTACAAGCTCACCGAGGAGGAGACCCAGAAGCTCCTCAAGATGGAGGATGAGCTGCACAAGCGGGTCATCGGCCAGGAGGATGCCATCAAGGCCGTCTCCCAGGCCATCCGCCGCACCCGGGCCGGCCTCAAGGACCCGAAGCGCCCGTCGGGGTCGTTCATCTTCCTGGGCCCGTCGGGCGTGGGCAAGACCGAGCTGGCCAAGACGCTGGCCGAGTTCCTGTTCGGCGACGAGCAGGCCCTCATCGCGTTGGACATGTCGGAGTACATGGAGAAGCACACGGTCAGCCGCCTCGTCGGCTCGCCCCCCGGCTACGTGGGCTACGAGGAGGGCGGCCAGCTCACCGAGGCGGTGCGCCGTCGGCCGTTCTCCGTGGTGCTGTTCGACGAGGTCGAGAAGGCCCACCCGGACGTGTTCAACACGCTGCTCCAGATCCTGGAGGAGGGTCGCCTGACCGACTCCCAGGGGCGCAGCGTCGACTTCCGCAACACCGTCCTCATCATGACGTCCAACCTCGGCACGGCCGACCTGCGCAAGGCCAACCTGGGCTTCGCCAAGGCCGACGAGGCGGTCAGCTACGAGCGGATGAAGGCCAAGGTCAACGACGCCCTCAAGGCGCACTTCCGGCCCGAGTTCCTGAACCGCATCGACGACACCATCGTGTTCCACGAGCTGTCCCTCGCCGAGGTGACCCGCATCGTCGACCTGATGGTGGTGCGGGTGGCCACCCAGTTGTCGGGCCAGGGCATGGGCCTGGAGCTCACCGAGGCGGTCAAGCACTACCTGGCCGAGCAGGGCTACGACCCGTCGATGGGTGCCCGTCCGTTGCGTCGGGCCCTCCAGCGCCTCGTCGAGGACCCGTTGTCCGAGCGCCTGCTCCACAAGGAGTTCTCGGCCGGCGACATCGTGGTCGTCGACGTGGAGGACGCCCCGGACGATGCCGACGCCCAGGGTGGCCGGCGGGTGGTCTTCCGGGCCACGGCCGGCTTCGAGCCGCCGACCGTCGAGATGGCGGTCGAGGGCGCCGAGTAGTCCCAGTCACCTCGTATCCCGGTCGGATGCGTCGCGCGCTGGCCGTCGTCGGCCTGCTGCTGGTCGTCCTGACCGGTTCGGCCTGTCGGGTCGACGCCACGGTCACCGTCGAGGTGGCCGACGACGGGACCGGCCATGTCGACGTCGCCGTCCAACTGGACGGGGCGGCCGCCGACGCCATCGGCGGCCTGGACGAGAGGGTCCGGGTCGCCGACCTGGTCGACGCCGGTTGGACCGTTGACGGTCCGCACGGCACGGACGGGTCGGGGGCGCGGATCTCGGTCCGCAAGGCGTTCGACCATCAGGACCGTCTGGCTGCCGTGCTGGCCGAGGTGGCGGGTCCGACGGCCATCTCCGAGGTCCGACTGGTGCGCCAACGGGAGTTCGCCGAGACGACCTGGCGGCTCGACGGTCGGATCGACCTCTCGTCGGGCCTGGACCTGCTGGCTGATGACGACCTGGCCGTCGCGCTCGATGGGCTGCCGTTCGCCCGGTCCGACGGCGAGTTGGCCGAGTTGGCCGGTTGTGGCGACGGATCCTGTGATCCGGCGTCGTCGTTCTCCCTGACGCTGGTGGCGGCCATGCCCGTGGACCCCGATGACGTGGCCGACCTGTCGGCGTCCGGGGGTGACGCCGGGACCGTCCCGCCCACCGGTTCCTGGACGGTGGTGCTCGGCGATCCGGCGCCCACCCTGTTCCACGCCACCGGGGTGCTCGTCG
>CAYWBE010000324.1:0-1812 GCA_964456295.1 uncultured Candidatus Nemicrothrix sp. | reverse complement strand
CCAGCACCTGGCCGAGATCGAGATCACCGGGATCACGAGGGGCTGACGACATGTCCAAGACCAAGGGTGGCGGGTCGACCCGCAACGGCCGCGATTCCAACGCACAGCGTCTCGGCGTCAAGGTCTACGACGGTGGTCAGGTGACCGCCGGCAGCATCATCATGCGGCAGCGGGGCACCAAGTTCCACGCCGGCGAGAACGTGGGTCGGGGCGGCGACGACACGCTGTTCGCCACGGCTGACGGTCGGGTCAAGTTCGGTCGCCGTGGTGGCCGCAAGCTGGTCGACATCATCGTCGACTGACCCAATCGCCTTCGCTGCCACCCTCGGGTGGCCGGGTCCGACGCACCGTTCCGGCGGTGCGTCGTTCTGCTTTTCAGTCCAGGCCCAGGCCCACCGGCAGGCGGTCGGGCGGCCAGCCCAGGAGGCGTACGCCGGCTCGGCAGGCGAACCGGTCGGTCATGCCGCCGACGTAGTGGACCGACGCCAGACGGATGGCGTCGCTCCCCGCCATGTCGTCGGCCCCATCGAGCGTGTCGGGCGGTAGGTCGGCGGGGTGGGAGACGAAGTGGTCCACGAGGGCCCGGAGGAGGTCGACCACCCGGCCGGCCTGTTCGACCGATGCGGGGCGTAGGTAGATGCGTTCGTAGTCGAAGGACCGGAAGGCCGCCAGGGCGTCAGCGGTTCCGGCGTCCATCCCGATGTGACCGGTGGTCGCCGAGGCCACCACAACCCCCTCGATGAAGGCATCCAGTTGCTCCCGTCGTGTGGCACCACACCGGGCCACGACGTCATCCGGCAGGTCCCCGGTGGCCACGATCCCGGTGTGGGCGGCGTCCTCGAAGTCGTGGCAGACGTAGGCGATCCGGTCGGCCCAACTGACCACCTCCCCCTCAGGGGTTGACGGCGCGGGCCGCGACCAGGAGTGGTTGCGGATGCCGTCGAGGGTCTGGGCGCACAGGTTCAGCGGCGCCAGGGTGACGTCAGCGCCCCACTGGGCATGGTCGTAGCCGCCGTCGACGTAGGGGGACAGGGCGTCCTCGCTGGCGTGGCCGCCGGGTCCGTGGCCACAGTCGTGACCCAGGGCAATGGCCTCGGCCAGGGCCACGTTCAGCCCCAACCGCGTGGCGATGGCCCTCGACACCTGGGCCACCTCCAGGGCATGGGTGAGGCGGGACCGCTGGTGGTCCTCGGGAAACACGAACACCTGTGTCTTGCCGGCCAGGCGCCGGAAGGCCGAGGCGTGCAGGATCCGGTCGCGGTCGCGCTCGAAGCACGTCCGGAAGGAGTCCGGCGCCTCCTCGACGGCCCGGTCGCCGGCTCCGTCGGTTCGGGTGGCGCCCTCGGTCAGCGGCCGGTGGTGGTCGGCATCCCGTTGCTCGACGGCGTGGTCGACCACCGGGCCGATGGCAGCAGTGCTGTCGTGGTGGGCGGTCCGCAGGTCGGCGGCGTGGCCGCCGCGGTGGCCGTCCATCGTGGAGGCCCACGTCCGAGCGCGCTCCGTGGCGTCCTCACCGGTCATCGGCCCACCCTAGGGAGCCGGCCGAACCGGGCGGAACGTGGGCCCGTGGCGCCGTAGGGGCCTCAGTAGGCTCCGGCCCATGTCCCAGGGAGCGGGGTCGCAGTTCGTCGACGAGTGTGGGCTCAACGTCCATGGCGGTGACGGGGGGGCAGGAGCGGTCTCGTTCCGTCGGGAAGCCCACGTTCCCAAGGGCGGACCCGACGGTGGCGACGGAGGCGACGGCGGCAGCGTGTGGTTGGAGGCCGACCACAACGTGGCCTCCCTCCTGGCCTTCCGGGACCACCCCCATCG
>CAYWBE010000323.1:0-1814 GCA_964456295.1 uncultured Candidatus Nemicrothrix sp. | reverse complement strand
CCGATCGGCGTCTACTGCGGCTTCGACCCGACCGCCGACAGCCTCCACATCGGCCACCTGGTGCCGCTGCTGCTGCTCCGTCGCTTCCAGGATGCCGGGCACCGGGCCATCGCCCTGGCCGGTGGGGCCACCGGCATGGTGGGCGATCCCAGCGGGAGGTCCGACGAGCGGAACCTCCTGGACGCCGACACGCTCACCCGCAACGTCGACGCGGTGGCCGGCCAACTGGCGTCCTTCCTCCGGTTCGAGGGCGACCTGCGGGACGGTGACCAGGCAGCCCTGCTGGTCGACAACCGCCAGTGGACCGAGGGCGTGGGGGTGCTGGAGTTCCTCCGCGACGTGGGCAAGCACGTGACCGTCGGGACCATGTTGGGCAAGGAGTCGGTGCGGGCCCGCCTGGCCGGCGACCAGGGGATCTCGTTCACCGAGTTCAGCTACATGCTCCTGCAGGCCAACGACTTCCACGAACTGCACGACCGGCACGGCTGCGAACTGCAGGTCGGCGGTTCGGACCAGTGGGGGAACATCACCGCAGGGATCGACCTGATCCGGCGTCGGAGTGGCGCGCCGGCCCATGGGCTGACCGTCCCCCTGGTTACCCGGGCCGACGGCGCCAAGTTCGGGAAGACGGCCGAGGGGGCGGTCTGGTTGGACCCCGCCCGGACCCTGCCCTACGAACTGCACCAGTACTTCGTGAACGTGGACGACCGGGACGTCGAGCGGTTCCTGCTGCAGTTGACCCTGGTCCCGGTGGCCGAGGTCGCCGAGGTGATGGCCGACCATGGTGTGGCCCCGGAGCGGCGGCTGGCCCAGCGCCGGTTGGCCGACGAGGTCTGCACCCTGGTGCACGGCGATGAGGCGACCGGGCGGGCCGTGCTGGCGGCCCGGGGCCTGTTCGGGACCGAGCCCCCGTCGGTGGACGTCCTGGAGGCCCTGCGCGGCATCGTGCCCGAGACCGCCCTGGCCGCCGGGGACCTGGATGCCGACGAGGCGCTGGTGGACGTCCTGGAACGCACGGGCCTCTGCTCGTCGCGGGGAGACGCCCGACGGACGCTGGCCGGAGGCGGGATCCGGGTCAACGGGGAGCGTGTGCCCGAGGGAACGGCTGCCCTCCCGGACGGTTCGGTGGTGGGTGGCCGTTTCGTCCTCCTCCAGAAGGGCAAGCGCCAGCGCCACCTCCTGGTGGTGGACTGAGCCCGGATCCGCGCCCGGATCGGGACCGGAGCTGCCTGTCGGAACGAGGTGGCGCGCGTCACCGCGAGGTCGGGCAAAAAGCGGTCGGGGCGGGTTGGGGCCCCCGAGGGGCGGGGATAGTGTTGCTCTGCTCACGGGTACCGGAGCGGCTCTTGACGGAGTCGTAGCGGCGCCGTAGCGTGGGCACCCGCCCAGCGGCAGGTCCGATCGGATCGAATCGCTGTGTCGGGTTGAGGGCACCACCGCCTCCACCAGGTTCAGGCCTGCGTGTTCGGCGTGTGCCGGGAGGCCTCTGGTCTCCGGGTGCTCCTTGAAAACGGGATAGAGGACGAAAAAGCCAGTGCGGGCTGTCCACCAGACGATCGCGAGTCGTCACTGGACAGACCCTGAACAATTTCAATAGCACTGAGTACGGACAACGGTGGACGACTTCGGTCGACCACCATTGCCCTGTGCCAGGTCGGACGGGATTGGTGTCCCGCTCGGCCTCAAACTCGCGTCGGCAGCCCCTTCGGGAGCTGTCGCACCACTGATTCGACGGTCAGATCCGCTTCGGCGGGGCTGGCCTGAGATTTCGACGGAGAGTTTGATCCTGGCTCAGGACGAACGCTGGCGGCGGG
>CAYWBE010000322.1:0-1820 GCA_964456295.1 uncultured Candidatus Nemicrothrix sp. | reverse complement strand
TGCGCGGTGGTCAGGGACTCCTCGTCGCCCACGTTGAAGCACCGTCCGCCGGCTGCCGGGGTGTCCACGGCACACAGGACCACGTGGGCCGCGTTCTCGCTGTAGGAGCGCGTCTCGGCCATCAGGCCGGCCTCCGGGACGATGATGGCCTCCCGCCCGTCCAGGGCCCGACGAACGATGGACCACTCCAGGGGGGCGATCTGCCGGGGGCCGTAGACGAAGGGGTAGCGGAGGTGGATGGCTCCCGGCTGGTGCTCGAACAGTCGGTCCTCGGTACGGGCCACCCGGTAGCTCTTGCCGTCGTCGTCCTCGCCGGAACGGGGAGCGTCCTCGCCGGTGGGCACCGGCAGGCCGACCGGGTCGAACCGGGTCGGATCGAAGTAGCCGCGGTAGGCCGGGGCCCCACCCACCGAGACGAAGCGGCCACACCGTCCGGACAGCACTTCGGCGATGGTCCGTAGGCGTCCGTAGCAGGCCACCACCACGTCGAAGGTCCGGTCACCGAGGGCAGCCACCACGCCGTCGGTGGAGAACGGGTCACCGTGGATGTGTTCTACGTGGGCCACCTCGTCGAGTTCGTGGCGACCGGTGTGGAAGATGGTCACCCGGTGACCCCGGGCCTCCAGGCCCCGGACGATGGCTGGTCCGGTGGGGCCGGTTCCCCCGACGACGAGCGCGGTTGTCTGGTCGGTCGGGCTGGCCATGGCCGAGACCCTAGGGGACGCCTTCTCCGGCCAACCGCTACCTCGCGGGTACTACGGTCGGCCCGGTGAGCGCCGACCACGGATTCCTGGGCTCGAGGGGGCGGGTGCACCGTCATCGCGACGTCCAGGGCGGAGCGGCCCGTGCCGCGGTGTTCGGGGTGAGCGACGGGCTGGTCTCCAACGTGGCCCTCATCCTGGGCATCGCCGGGGCCAGCACCGACGCGGCGTTCGTGCGGGTGGCCGGGGTGTCGGGCCTGCTGGCCGGGGCGGTGTCGATGGCGGCCGGCGAGTACGTGTCGCTGAGGGCCCAGGCCGAACTGGTCGAACGAGAGCTGGAGATCGAACGGATCTCCATTGCCGAGAATCCCGAGGCTGAGACGGCCGAACTGGTGGCCATCTACGTCGAGCGTGGCCTGGACCCGGAACAGGCCCGGTTGGTGGCCACCGAGCTGATGTCGGACCCCGAAGTGGCCCTCGACGTCCACGCCCGGGAGGAGTTGGGTGTGGACCCGAACCAGTTGGGGAGCCCGCTGGCCGCTGCCACGGCCAGCTTCTGGGCCTTCGCCATCGGGGCGTTCATCCCCCTGGTGCCCTGGCTCTGGGGTTCGGGTACCGGAGCAGTGTGGGCCTCGGCCGGTCTGGGCATCGGTGCGGCGGCCACCGTCGGTGGCCTCCTGGCCCGGCTCACCGAACGGTCCGTGGTGCGCACCGTGGTCCGCCAGATCCTGGTGGCCGGTGGGGCGTGCCTCGCCACCTACCTCATCGGTGGACTGCTGGGAGCCTCGGTGGCCTGAGGCCGGTTCTGCCCGGGCCGGTCGGTGGCTGTCCGGTTCCGGTCAGGGTGGTGGCAGCAGGGGGCGGAGGGCGTCCACCAGGACCCGGTGGCCCTCGCCGTTGGGATGGATCCCGTCGTCGTGGAGTGCCGGGTCGAGCAGCCCGTCGGGCCCGGAGAAGCGCTCGGTGTGGTCCACGAACTCGAGTCCACGTTCATCGCAGACCCGGGACAGGGCCTCGTTCAGTGGGGCGACCAGCGGGTGGTAGCGGTCGGTCCGGGGGAGGATCGACTGGACGATGGTCCGGGTACCGGGTGATGCCTCGGCGATCCGGTCCAGCACG
>CAYWBE010000321.1:0-1823 GCA_964456295.1 uncultured Candidatus Nemicrothrix sp. | reverse complement strand
TGCGTGGTGGGCGACAGCGACCAGTCGATCTACCGGTTCCGGGGCGCCGACATCCGCAACATCCTGGACTTCGAGACGTCGTTCCCCGACGCCACCATCGTGGTACTCGACCAGAACTACCGGTCCACCCAGACCATCCTGGATGCGGCCAACGCGGTCATCACCAAGAACCTGGGTCGCAAGCCCAAGGAGCTGTGGACCGACGCCGGCTCGGGAGAGCCCATCACCCGGTTCCGGGCCGACGACGAGGATGACGAGGCCCGCTGGGTGGTCGGCCAGCTCCGGCGCATGCACGACGGGGGCCGACCGTGGACCGACATGGCCGTCTTCTACCGGACCAATGCCCAGAGTCGGGCCATCGAGGAGCAGCTGGTCACCCTCGGGGTGCCGTACAAGGTGGTGGGCGGCCTCCGGTTCTACGACCGGCGCGAGGTCCGCGATGCCATGGCGTACCTGAAGCTGGCCGCCAACCCGGTCGACGAGGTGGCGGCCAAGCGGGTGCTGAACGTGCCCAAGCGGGGGGTGGGCGACACGTCGGTGGCCAGGGTGGACGCCCACGCCGCAGCCACCGGCACCAGCTTCCTGGACGCCCTGCGTGACGCCGAGGCGGCCGGGGTGTCGGGACGGGCCACCACCGGCATCCGTTCGTTCCTCGAGCTGGTCGACGAACTCCACGGGGCGCTGGACGACGGCCCGGCCACCATCCTGGAGGTGGCCCTGGAGCGGTCGGGCTACCTCGACGAACTCCGGGCCGACACCGGCATCGAGGCCGAGGGCCGCCTGGAGAACCTCTCCGAACTGGTCGGCCATGCCGGCGAGTTCGACGACGTGGCCGAGTTTCTCGAGCGGGTCGGCCTGGTGGCCGACACCGACGACCTGCCCGATGGGTATGAGCCAGATGTCGACCACCCGGAGGAGGTCGAGGCCGCTGCTGAGCCTGACGCCGGCCAGGTCGTCCTGATGACCATGCACGCCGCCAAGGGCCTGGAGTATCCGGTGGTGTGCATCGTGGGCATGGAGGACGGCGTGTTCCCCCACATCCGGGCCCTCGGCGACCCCGATGAACTCGAGGAGGAACGCCGCCTGGCCTACGTGGGCATCACCCGGGCCCGCGAGCGCCTCATGCTGACCCACGCCTGGAGCCGCCTGCTCCACGGCCAGACCCAGTACAACCCGCCCAGCCGCTTCATCGACGAGATCCCGTCCGAACTGCTGGTCGACGCCGAGGGCAGCCGGAAGGCCGGCAGCCGCCTGACCGGGAACACCGACTGGTTGGGGTCGCCCCGTCGCTCGTCCGGTGGCGGTTCCGGGCGGGACGCCGATTCCCCGGTCAGCCGTTCGGCCGACCGCGAGGCCGATCGCCGGGCCTTCGGGGGGACCATGGGATCCACCGGAGACGACGGCGAGCCCGCCGGCCGGGTGTTCGGTGGTGGTGGGGGTGGGGCCTCCACCCGGGATCCGGGTGGGTCGTCCACGGGCGCCCATGAGCTGGGCCTGCGGGCCGGCGACGACGTGGTCCACCGGGCGTGGGGCGACGGGGTGGTCCTGGCCGTCCAGGGCGACGGCGACAAGGCCGAGGCGGTCGTGCGATTCGCCTCCAAGGGCGAGAAGCGGCTGCTGTTGGCCTGGGCGCCCCTGACCCGACCCGAGCCCGCCTGACGGTGCCACATCGGGTGACCCGTCCCCGATGGCGGGCCTGCCCGGCCCGTTACGATGCCCCGGTGGCCGATCCTGCGGGGTCGGTACCGGCCCGTGTAGCTCAGTCGGCAGAGCGATTCACTCGTAATGAATAGGTCCGGGGTTCGATTCCCCGCGCGGGCTCG
>CAYWBE010000320.1:0-1840 GCA_964456295.1 uncultured Candidatus Nemicrothrix sp. | reverse complement strand
CCATCGAGGTGGACAAGGGCAGCGACGACGGCCTGGCCGAGGGCATGCCGGTGGTGACCGGCGCCGGCCTCGTCGGGCGTCTGGAGTCGGTCGACCGGGCCCGTTCGGTGGTCCGGTTGGCCATCCACCCGGAGTTCCGGGTGGGGGTCCGCCTGGTCGGCTCCCAGGACGAGGGGTTGGCCCGGGGTGGGGGCCGGTCTGGCTTCCTGGTGATCGACGCCGGGGTGCGGGCCGATGCCGTGGTGGAGGCCGGCGAGGTGGTGGTCACCTCGGGAGGACGCAGCAGGTTCCCTGCCGACATCCCGGTGGGCCGGGTGCTGGATCCGGGCGGGGGTGATGACTTCAGGCGTGAGATCGTGGTGGAGCCCTCGGCGTCGCTCGAGAACCTGAGCTTCCTCAATGTGCTGGTGGTCACCGAGGAACGCACCTTTGACCCGTCGGTGCCCCTGGACCCGGGGGGGCGGTCACGGTGACCGGACGCTTCCGGGTCCTGGCCCTGCTGCTGACCTCGGCGGTCCTCCAGGCCACGGTGTTCGACGAGGTCCGGATCGACGGGGTGTCCGTCGAATACCTCCTGCTGGTTTCGGTGCTGGCCGGCTTCCACGGTGGGCCCGAGCGCGGCGCCACGGTGGCCTTTCTGGCCGGGTTGCTCCACGATTCGGTCGGTTCGACGCCCCTGGGGGTCCATGCGCTGGTCTTCGCACCGATGGCTGTCGCAGCGGGCCACCTGTCGGTACGCCTGGTGGACGGGGCCCGGGCACTGGCCATCGCCGGCCTGGCCGGGTCGGTCATGGTCGGGGTGGCCGTCGCTGCCGGCGTCGGAGCCCTGTTCGGCCTCCACCCGGTCAGTGGGGTCGACCTGGTCTCGACGGCCACCATCGCCGCGGTGGCCACCGTGGTGGTGGCCGGTCCGACCAGCAGGGTCGTCCGCTGGGCGGTGACCGGGGGCCTGCCGGTGGACATCTCGCTGACCGAGGGCTCGGCGCAGAGGTCCCCGTCGGCCGGGGGGACGCGGCCCCCGGGCACGTCGGGACGGTGAACGGCGGGTGAACGACGTCAGCCGGTACCGGATGCGGGTCCTGGCCATCGTCGGCCTGTCGATGTTCGCGGCGCTGGCCGCTCGGCTCTGGTACCTGCAGGTCATGGTGAGCGAGCAGGCCGTGGCCACCGCTCGGAGCAACATCACCCGGGTCATTCCGGTGCCGGCACCACGCGGGCGGATCCTCGACGTCGAGGGGCGGGTCATGGTGGGCAACCGGACGACCACCGTCCTGACCATGAACCGGCACGAACTGGACGAGGCCGACTTCACCGACGACCAGGTCCGACGCATGCTCACCGAGATCGCCGTGGAGATCAACCGTTCGGGCCACCTGATGAAGGTCGCCGACGTGGAGCGTGCCCTGCGCGATCCGTCCTACGGGCGGTACGACGACGTGCCGATCGCCCACGACGTGGGCGGCGACCTCCTGGTGTTCTTCGGTGAGCGGCCGGAGTGGTTCCCCGGCGTCCGGGTGGCCGAGAGCACGGTCCGCTCCTACCTGTACGGGGATCTAGCCAGCCACGTCCTGGGTTGGGTGGGGCCCGTCAATGACGTCGAGTTGCGTGAACGTCGACCACCGGCCGGCAAGGAGTACCGACTCCGCGACCGGATCGGGAAGGCGGGGGTCGAGCTCATGTTCGAGAACGACCTCCGGGGGGTGGCTGGACGCAAGGTGGTGGAGGTCGACCGGCTGGGCGAGATCGTCCGCGAGCGGGACGACCTGTTCGTGCCGCCGGTGCCCGGCGACGACATCGTCCTGTCCCTGGACGTCGACGTCCAGTACCTGGTGGAACGGGA
>CAYWBE010000319.1:0-1845 GCA_964456295.1 uncultured Candidatus Nemicrothrix sp. | reverse complement strand
AAGATGGACGAGGTGATCTTCGAGGAGTTCAAGGGCACCGGCAACATGGAGTTGCGCCTGGACCGCCGTATCGCCGAGCGTCGGATCTACCCGGCCATCGACGTGGACGCCTCGTCGACCCGCCACGAGGAGCTGCTGTTCGAGCGCAAGCAGCTCAACCAGGTGTGGAAGCTGCGCCGGGTGCTCAACGGCCTGGCCAACGACAACGACACCGGGGCGGCGGCCGGCCTGGAGTTGCTGACCGACCGGCTGAAGACCTTCAACGACAACGACGAGTTCCTGGTGGAGATCTCCAAGGGCCCGAGCATGGGCGCCTGAGCGGCGACCCGAACCGACCCCTGATCGGGCACCCGTCACGCGGGTTGCCGAACCCCCGATCGCACCGCAGACTGGACGAGTTATGAAGCAGGACATCCACCCGAACTACCGCCCCGTGGTCTTCCAGGACCTGTCGGAGGGCACCAACTTCGTGATCCGTTCGACGGTCGAGACCGACGACGTGATCACCCTGGATGACGGCGTGGAGTACCCGCTGGTCAAGGTCGAGATCTCGTCGGCCAGCCACCCGTTCTTCACCGGCACGATGAAGATCGTGGACACCGCAGGTCGCGTCGAGCGCTTCGAGCGCCGGTACGGCCAGCGTCGCAAGGGCTGATCCGCCCGACGACCGACACCGGTCGGGCTCGACCGGGCCGGCTGACCGGTACCTGATCGGGATCCCGTGGCCCTCGATCCGGAACGACGCACCGCCCTCCGGGGGGCCAAGTTGCGCGCCCTGGTGGCCGAGGCCGCCGGGGGGACCGCGGTTGGCGAGCCCGACGGGGACCACCTGTTCGACGGCACCCGCCTGTGGACCCTGGCGTCCGACGACGAGCCGGCCACGGCCCTCGGAGCCGGACTGCTGCGGGCCGGTCGACACGGTGATGCCGTCCCGTTGACCGTGTGCTTCGACGACCCGCTGGAGGCTGCCCGGGCGGCCCGCCGGGCCGCCGTGCTGGAGCCGTCCCCCGAGGTCCGGCTGGTCGACGGTCGTGCCCTGGTGACCGTCGAAGCCGCAGGGGACCCGGAACCTGCACCGGATGCCTCGACCGGGGGGTTCGTCGACCGGTTCGACGACCTGTGTCGGGGCGTGGGCGTGGACCCGGTCCTCGAACACGGGACGTGGCGGGGCGAGGTGCTCGGGCTGGAGGTGGCCCGGGCCGTGACCGGTCCCGACCATGGGGACGGGGGTGGGACCACCGTCGTAGAGGTGGGCGTGGGCCGGTTCGACCGGGAGGCCGGCGTCATGATGCGCGGTGGCCGGTCCGATGCCGAGGCGTTGGCCGCGGCGGCCGACCTGGTGCGGGCCCAACGCCGCCCCGGTGCCGGTGCCCACCCACTGGCCACCCTGGCCCGCGAGCGTTGGCTGCGCCGGGACCTGTGTGCCCACCCCGACCGGGTGGGCCTGGTCGACCTTGGCCCCGTGGACCCGGCCGACGAACGGTTGAACCTCCGGGACCCCGCTCCGGCTCCGGCGATGGGCGTCGATGCGGACGGCCGCCGGGTGCTGGTGGTCTGCTCGGTGGGCGTCGATCCCCGACTCGTTCCGGCGACCGCCGAACTGGTGCTCCGCGAGGCTCCCGACCGGGTGGTGGTGGCCCTGCCGGCCCGGGACGTCCTGGCGCCGGTGGAGCGGGCGGTGGCCCGACTACGCCTGCCGGCCACCGTGGTGGGCGTGTCCTGCAGTTGGGACGCCTGAGCGAACCACCGGCGGTCGTCGGGGTCCGATCCGGACCCCTCGCTAGCCTTGACCCGATGCTGGACCAGGTGGAGGCCCTCGAGGCCGAGTACTCCGAGGTCGAGTCC
>CAYWBE010000318.1:0-1847 GCA_964456295.1 uncultured Candidatus Nemicrothrix sp. | reverse complement strand
CGTCCACCGACGTGTTCGACCGGGGCTCGTCCAGCGGGGGCAGCGGCCTGGGGCTGGACATCGTGCGGCGGGTCGCCGAGCAGTCGGGCGGCGGGGTCACCGTGGGCGACGGCGACGGGGCGACCATCGTGGTCGGCTTCGGCGAGCCGACCAACCCCACCGAGTCGCGCTGACCGGCCGCCGAACGGGCAACCAACCCGGCAGCAACCCGGCAGCGGGTCGGGTCAGTCGACGTCGGTCACGCCGGCCACGTCCAGGGCCAGGCCGTCCCACCGCTGCTCGGCCTGGCGCAGGAAGTACCCGTCGTCCACCGTCCAGGTGTGGCGGCCCGTGGTGCGGCGCAGCAGGTAGCCGAACGGGTGGGTCCGCCAGACCGACCCGCCGGCCGAGGCCACGTCGTCGATGAGGGCCACGTCGACCCCCCGGGGCAGGCCCCGCCAGCCGTCCACGTCGCGCAGCACCGACGAACGGACCAGCAGGGTGCCGCCGCTCAGCGTCCGGCTGGGCGCCTCGCCGGCCCCCAGGCCCCGCCGGATGGTCACCCCGGACCCCTCCAGGTACACGAACTCCGACCCCTTGCCGACCAGGTCGGCCCCCGAGTAGCCGGCGGCCAGCACCAGGTCCGACAGGTGCTCGACGCCGTACCAGTCGTCGTCGTCCACCTTGGTGGTCCACTCGCCCGAGGCGGCCGCCGAGGCCTCGCTGAGCACGTGGCCGAACACGGCGTCGGCACCGAAGCGCAGCACGGTCACCGGCAGGCCGTCGGGCACCACCGGGTCGCCGGCCGGGAAGCCGTCGCCGTGGAGGGCCAGCACCAGTTCGACGTTCGGGTGGTCCTGCACGGCCACGTTGGCCACGATGCGGTCCAGCATGTCGGGCCGGTTGGTGGCCGCCACCACCGACACCGACGGGGCGGGCTGGACGGGCAGGCCGGCGGCCCGGCGGATGGCCCGCAGACGGGCCGGCAGGGCGTGGTCCAGGTGGGTGGCCCGCCGCTGGGCCACGCTGGTCGCCTCGCGCCACGTCGGATCGCCCAGGCGGGCCTCGTCCACGTCGGCCACCAGGCCGGCCAGCCGGTCGCCCAGCCACCGCTCGGCGCCCGTCGGATCGTCCAGCACCACCACGGCGCCCGAGGCGGTCAACTCCAGCAGGCGGGCCGCCGAGCGCAGGTCGTGGACCCGCTCGATCCGGGTGGCCAGCGCGGCCCGGGCCGACCGGACCCGGTCCTCGGGCCATGGCAGGTCGGACAGCGGCTCGACCTCGGCCCCGCTACCCACCGGTAGGAACCCGGCCGGGTTGAACCGCCGGGGGTTGACCGGGGCCGCGGCGGGGATGCCCGACGCCTCGCCCACCCGGACCACCGGCACCGCCGCGTCGGCCTCCACCTGTGAGAGGTCGTCGACCAGCAGGTCACGGTCGTGGAGGTCCGACGAGGCCACCACCACCTCGAGGCCGTCGGCGCGGGCGCTGAACGATCGGGCCCCGGGCAGCACCCCGGGGTCGCCGGCCACCCGCACCCAGGCCGGCACGTCCATGGCCACGTGCTCCAGGCGGGCCGCCCGTCGGGCGTCGCGGCGCCGCTGGAGGCGCCGACGGGCCCGGCGGGCCACGTTGCCGGTGCCCTTCACCCCCCACCGGACCACCACGGCCACGTCGTGGGGCGACCGGATCGTTCCCACCTTCCGGAGCACCTTGCCGGCCAGCACGACGAGCGGCGGGTTGTCGACCGGCCGGAACGGTCGGGCCAGCCGCGACTTCGGTGCCTTCAGGACCTTCAGGCCCGTGGCGTCGCCCTCCATGACACGCGTGCCGAACAGTTCGCCGGCCAGCTCCCACGGGTCGGCGGC
>CAYWBE010000317.1:0-1854 GCA_964456295.1 uncultured Candidatus Nemicrothrix sp. | reverse complement strand
TGCTCTGCCTGGGCACCCTGCCCACCGAACGCCTGGTCCTGGGCCAGGCCTCCGGGGTCGGCAACCTGGCCGTGCTGCTGGGCTCCAGTACCGGCCGGGACGGCATCGGCGGGGTCAGCGTGCTGGCCTCGGCCGGCTTCTCGGCCGAGGACGACGGCGACAAGCGGCCCAGCGTGCAGGTCGGTGACCCCTACGAGGAGAAGCGTCTCATCGAGGCCTGCCTGCAGCTGCTGGACGAGGGCCTGGTCGTCGGCATCCAGGACCTGGGAGGCGCCGGGCTGACGTGCGCCACCAGCGAGACGGCCTCGCGTGGCGGGGTGGGCATGGACGTCGACGTGTCGGCCGTCCACCGGCGAGAGCCCGGGATGGAGGCCCACGAGGTCATGACCAGCGAGTCCCAGGAACGGATGCTGGCCATCGTCGAACCCGACGGCCTCGACCGGGTGCTGGCCATCTGCGAGCGCTGGGAGGTGGCCTCGACGGTGATCGGACGGGTCACCGAGGGCGGTGCCCTGCGGATCCTCGACGGCTTCGACGGCGAGGTGCTGGCCGAGGTTCCCGCCGCGTCGCTCCACGAGGACGCCCCGCTCTACGACCGTCCCCGCTCGGCCCCGTCCGGGCCCCGCGGCCCCGCCGCCGATGACCTGGACGCCCCGACAGACCCCGGTGCCGACCTCCTCGACCTGCTGGTCGATCCGGCCTGGGTGTACCGCCAGTACGACCACCAGCTGTTCCTGAACACCGTGGTCGGCCCGGGCGACGACGCCTCGGTGCTGAAGCTCCGCCACCCCGTCACCGGTGACGAGACCGGCCGGGCCCTGGCCATGACCACCGACGGCAACCACCGCTGGTGTGCCGTGGATCCCCGTGGGGGCACGGCGCGGGTGGTGGCCGAGTCACTCCTGAACCTGGCCTGCGTGGGGGCACGACCGTTGGCCGTCGTGAACTGCCTGAACTTCGGGAACCCCGAGCACCCCGAGGTCATGTGGCAGCTCTCGGAGGCCATCGACGGCATGGCCGAGGCGTGCGAGGCCTTCTCCACCCCGGTCATCGGCGGCAACGTCAGCCTCTACAACGAGTCGGCCGGCACCGACATCGACCCCACGCCGGTCATCGGCCTGCTGGGCGTGGTCGACGCCCTGGACCGCCGCCCGCCCGGCGCCACGCTGGTGGATGGCCACCGGCTGGTCCTGTTGGGCCCCGACGAGGTCTCGCTCGGTGGCTCGCTCTGGGCATCGGCCCACGACGCCCCCGGGGGCGACCTGGCCCCGCTGGACCTCGACCTGCACCAGCGGGTGGCCGGGCTGGTCCGATCGCTGGTCATCGACGGTCTGGTCGACGGCGTGCACGACGTGTCGGCCGGTGGCCTGGGCGTCGCCGTGGCCGAGATGGCGGCCCGCTCCGGCGTGGGGGCCCACCTGGCCCGGATACCCGACCACCGGGCCCTGTTCGGCGAGGGGTCCAGCCGGGTGGTGTGCTGCGTCGATCCGGAGCGCCTCACCGAGGTGCTGGCTGCTGCCGAGGCGGCCGGCGTGCCGACCACCCGGATCGGCCTGGCTACCGGCGATCGCCTCATCGTGAAGGACCTCCTGGACGTGGCGGTGGACGACGTAGGCCACGCCCACCACGATCGACTGCCCGAGGCCCTGGGCGCCGGAACCACGAACCGATGACCACCCCGGCCGTCGACCAGGAGAACCTCCCGGCGGCCGGTGCCGACGACGACACCCCCCGGGAGGCGTGCGGCGTCTTCGGGGTGTACGCCCCTGGTCAGCCCGTCGCCCACCTGACCTACCTCGGGCTGTACGCCCTGCAGCACCGCGGCCAGGAGTCGGCCGGCATGGCGGTCAGCGA
>CAYWBE010000316.1:0-1859 GCA_964456295.1 uncultured Candidatus Nemicrothrix sp. | reverse complement strand
GCCGGGGCCCGTCGGTTCCGGCATCGGCCTCGAAGGCCGTATCCAGGCCGTAGGCACCCCGCACCACCGGCAGACCCTGGTCGGCCAGCACGTCGGTCAACAGTCCGTGGGCGACGTGCTCCTCGAAGTTCAGCTCCGGTTCGGCGTGGATGGCGTGCGACGTGGCCACCAGGACGTCGGCCAACTCGTCGACCCGGTCACAGACCCGTTGACGGGCCTCGGCCACGGCGTCGGCAGGCGGAGGCTGGCGATGGGAAGCGTCCATCGGTCAAGCGTAGTCACCGGTGGACCGCTGGTCTCAGACGGCCACCCGTAGCCCCCCGGGGCGGACCCGCACCGAGAGTTCTCCGACCCGGCCCAGTGGCCGACCGTCCAGCCAGATCCTGGACGAGGGGTCGAACGAGCGTTGTGTTGCCGAGGTCCGCTCCTGGCCGATGGCCGGATGGGGCACGTGGGTGCCCCGAACGAGTCGCCTCCAGGCCCCCGGCACCTCGCCGATGGGTAGAGATGCGTCGAGCACGTCCAGCAGGCCGTCCCCCGGGTGGGCCCGTGGGGCCACGTTCCAGGGCCCCCGGTGGGCGGCGTTGGCCGCCAACCACCATCGTCCGGGGTGCCGGGAGGGACGCACCACGAGGTGGGCCACGAAGCAGTGCAGTCGGCCGTCGACCAGTGCCTCCCCCACGTCGACGTCGACCAGAGTCGCCTCGCCCCCGGGTCGAATCCGGCCACGACCCCCGAGGGTGCGGCAGAGGTCCCCTCCGGTCAGGGCCACCACCGATCCCCGGTCGAGGTTCCCCAGGAGGTCGACCAGGTCGCCGTCACTGGCTGCGGTGGGGGCGTCATCGGGTACCGGGCCGAGCGCCCCCCAGTCCCCACCGCGGACCACACCCATCAGGCGGCCACCTCCGGGTCCTCGTCTCCGGAGACCCGGCCGGCCGACAGGGCGATGATCCCCCGGTCCAGTCCATCCCCTGCCTCCAAGGCCGCGGCCGCTACCTCAGCGCCCGCGGTGGCTGCCACCTGCCGCAACAGGTCGGCCACCAGGCGGACATTACGGACGAACTCCCCCGCAGGAAGGTCGTCATCGAGCACGTCGGCCAGATCGGCCCCGCCAGCCCATGCGTGGATCCGATGGGCGAAGCCCGGATCGGGTGGCTCGGCGGGCGTCAGGCCGAACTCCCGCTCGGCATCTGCCACCTCGCCGGCCAGAGCGACCAGAAGGTCGAACCGCTCGGGGAACTCGCCGGCCAGACGTACGGTGGATGGCTCGCCCGGCCCCCTCTTGCGGTAGGTCAGACAGGACACCACGGCGGCCACCATCGGCGCACCGAGGCCAGCCAGGACGCCGGCGTCGAGCACCTCGGCAACCAGCAGGTCGGCCTCGTTGTGGATCCGGGTGAGGGGGGCACCCCGGACGGTCAGCGTCCATCCGTCGACCATCCCCCGGGCGGCCAGCACCTCGAAGGCGGCGTCGAAACGTGCCGTGAGATCCCCCTCCACGTCCTGTGGACGGGCCGCCTCCCGGGCCAGATCCCGTTCCAGTCGGGCCAGACGCCGGCGGTCGTCGCCCCGGTCGCTATCGGACCGGGTCCCGGGACCACCCTCGTCGGTTCCCCGGCCTCCGGGCCTGACGGCGTACCCCGAGAGCCGCCGCCCGAGTTCGGTACGGAAGCCCCGGTCGTCGGGCACGAAGGGAGCCGGCAGGTCGACCTGCCCGATCAGTGCCGGGTCGCCGACCGCATCATCACCGTCACCGAGGATCGACACCCGACCGTCCTGGTCCAGCGTGCGCACCCGGATCCGGCCACCGCCCCGATTGGCCACCGACAGCACCACGTGGGCCCGGCCGTCATCGGGCA
>CAYWBE010000315.1:0-1866 GCA_964456295.1 uncultured Candidatus Nemicrothrix sp. | reverse complement strand
CTGCTGAGGAGGCCGCTGCTGAGGAGGCCCCCGCTGAGGAGGCCGCTGTCGAGGAGGCCGCTGTCGAGGAGGCCCCTGCTGAGGAGGCCCCTGCTGAGGAGGCTCCCGCTGAGGAGGCCTCCGCCGAGGAGAGCGACGAGGTGGAGTCATGAGCGCTGAGGCCCCGACCGCCGAGGGCGTCCTGGAGTACCTGATCAAGACGATCGTCGAGCAGCCCGACGAGGTCCGCATCGAGACCTCGGGCGACGAGCGGTGCACCTTCTCGGTCACCGTGGCCGACGGCGACATGGGTCGGGTCATCGGCCGTCGTGGACGGGTGGCCAATGCAATACGGACCATCGTCCGGGCCGCCGCGGTCAACGACGAGACCGAGATCGACGTCGACTTCGTCGACTGACCGTCCGATGGACGGTCGGCCGGACCATGTCGAGCCGGCGCTGCTCGAGGTTGGTCGGATCGACAAGCCCCATGGGGTGCGCGGCGAGGTCGTCGTCAGCCTCATCACCCACCGCACGGAGCGCCTGGCGCCCGGAGCGGTGCTCCAGACCGACCGTGGTGCCGTCACCGTGGAGTCGAGTCGTCCCCACCAGCACCGGCACCTGGTGCGCTTCGATCGGATCGCCGATCGTGACCAGGCCGATGCATGGCGCGGCGTGGTGCTGAGCGCACCACCCATCGCCGAGGCCGACGACGACACCCTCTGGGTGCACGAGTTGGTGGGTGCCGTGGTCGTCGACCAGCACGGGACCGAACACGGACCGGTTGCCGCGCTGGTCGAGAACCCGGCCAGCGACCTCCTGGAACTGGCCGATGGGCGACTCGTCCCGCTGGTCTTCATGACCGCCTTCCAGCCCGGGGTCCGGATCGACGTGGACGTACCCGTCGGGCTCCTCGACGGCGACGACCTGGATCCCGGCTCCGATCCGGAGGGGACCCCGTGACCCTGCGGATCGACGTCTTCACGATCTTCCCCGACCTCGTCGACGGGTACGCCCGGGAGAGCATCCTCGGGAGGGCGGCGGCCGCCGGCCACCTCGACGTGCGGGCCCACGACCTGCGTATGGCGGCCACCGACGTGCACCGGACGGTCGACGACAGCCCGTTCGGCGGGGGAGCGGGCATGGTGATGATGCCCGAGCCGGTCTTCGCGGCCGTGGAGCAGGTGGATCCGCCGAGGCCGCTCGTCCTCCTCGGTCCCTCCGGACGGACCTTCGACCAGTCGGTGGCCGTCGAGTTGGCGGCCCTGGACGGGTTCTCGTTGTTGTGCGGTCGCTACGAGGGGGTCGACGAGCGGATCCGGTCCGAACTCTGTGACGACGAGCTGTCCCTCGGTGACTTCGTCCTGGCGGGGGGCGAGTTGGCGGCGCTGGCCGTCGTGGAGGCCGTGGCCCGCCTGTGCCCTGGGGTGCTGGGCAACACCGCCTCACCGGAGGACGAGTCGTTCGCCGATGGCCTCCTGGAGTATCCCCACTGGACCCGGCCGGCCGAGTTCCGCGGGGTGGCCGTCCCCGATGTCCTGCGTTCGGGTGACCATGCCCGGGTGGACCGGTGGCGCCGGGCCGCCGCGCTGGTCCGCACCCTCGAGCGGCGACCGGACCTCATCACACGCCGGGGCGGTCTGTCGGACGCCGACCGGGACCTGTTGGACGAGTTCTCGATGCCGGTTCCCGAGTAGTGGGGTCGGTGGGCCCGATGAGCCCGACGACACAGGGGGCCGGTGCCCGACCCGGTGTCGTCCACGGTCGATCGCCGTATGCTTGCCGACCGGTCCGCTCCCGCTCCGGGTCCGGACCCCGAACGGCCCGGATCGACTGACGGGCCACGAGCCTCTCGAGGACGAGCCATGCAGCCCACCGATCTCGTCGA
>CAYWBE010000314.1:0-1872 GCA_964456295.1 uncultured Candidatus Nemicrothrix sp. | reverse complement strand
CCGAACTCGGGGGCCAGGATCCGGTCCGCCGGTGGCCTCTTCCCTGCGGCGGCCAGCGCCGCAGCCTCGGCCTTCGTCCCGAGGAACACCTCGAATCGGCCTCCCGGCAGGGTCCGGGGGTCGTTCACCGGCATGACGTAGTCCAACGCCAGGGTGTCGTGGTGCCACTTGTCGACTGCGTCACCGACGGTCGTGGGTTCATAGTTCAGATGGCCGAGGTGTACCGGCATGGTGTGGGGCGCCACCGCGGTCCCGTAGATGCGTGACATCACGGCGGTCACCTCGGGAGCCAGGCACAGGTCCCTGAGCCAGCGCGACCGGTGGCAGCCGCCACGCACCATGTTCTCGATCCGGTCCCGGGCCCGGGCCTGAAAGGGCCGGAGCCGTCGGGCCGTGTCCAGCAGCACCGCCGCCCCCTCGTCGGACAGCACCCGGAACGGACTGGTGAAGGCCACCGGTGTAGCCGTCGGGGCGATGTCGGCATCGTCGTAGCCGAGGTCGGACAGCAGGACCACCTCGTCGGGCGGCCGGACGTCCAGGTGGCGTGCCGGGTCGAAGGTCGGCTCGTCGTCCAACCACTGGTAGCCCGGAGGGCTGACGTCGGGGAACGGCACCGCCCCGCCGAACGTGCCGTCCCGCGGTTCGGGAACCTCCATGCCGATCACAGGCCCTGCAGGAGCCGTCGGGCGTCCAGGAGGGCCGAGGCGACATCGCGGCTGGCCACCGCGTCCCCCACCCGATAGAGCAGGTAACCGGGGTCGCTCCCGGCGGCCGCAAATGCAGGCTGGGGCCGACCGGCAGCCAGCGCCTGGAGGTCCACCACCCCATCGTTGGTCGACCCTGGCCGCAACGCCAGGTACAGGTCCTCGTCGGGTACGACGCCGTGCTCGACGACAACATGGTCCACGCTCCGATCCACCTCGGTCCGGGTGTAGTCGTTGCGGAGCACGGCTCGCAATGAGGACCCGTCGTCGTGCACGGCCACCAGTCGATGGTCGGGGGTCATGACCACCCCTCCGTCGTAGAGCATCCGTAGGTGGGCCGGGCCGACCGGCGTGGCCAGGTCCAGGCCGACGTGTCGGTCCGGGGTCACCACCTCCAGTCCGGTGACCCCACGGGCCACCGCCTCTCTGGCCAGGAGTTCCACGACGGCCAGACCCCGTTCGGCGCCGTGGTCGTCGTAGACCAGCACGCGGCCCCGGGGACGGGCCTGGCCGCCCAGGACGTCCCAGGACGTGGTCACCAGGCCCGCGCCCGCGTCCAGGTAGTCGACGATCGGCCAACCCCCGGTGGCCACCACCACCACGTCGGGCGCCTCGGCCAGTACGCCGTCGACGTCCGCCGGTACACCCAGCCGCACGTCCACCCCGATGCGGGCCACCTCGTCGACCAGCCAGTCGGCCAGTCCCGCCACCTCCCGCTGTCGCTCGGCGGCCCGGGCCATCAGGATCAGCTGTCCGCCGAGACGGTCCTGGGCCTCGAACAGCACCACGTCGTGGCCCCGCTCGGCGGCCACCCGGGCCGCCTCCAGGCCGCCGGGCCCACCACCGACCACGACGACCCGCCGACGGGGGCCATCGGACCGGACGACCAACTGGGGCACGGTGGTCTCCCGGCCGGTGGCCGGGTTCTGGATACACACCGAGTCCAGTCCCAGGTGCAGGCGGTTGATGCACAACGACGCCCCGACGCACGTGCGGATCCGGTCAGCCTCACCCCGTTCCAGCTTGGCCACCAGGTGGGGATCGGCGAAGTGCGCCCGGGTCATGCCGACCAGGTCGACGGCTCCGGACTCCACGGCGTGTCGTGCGGTGGCCACGTCGGTCACCCGGGTGGCGTGCAGGATGGGCAGGTCGGTAGCCGAGCGAACGG
>CAYWBE010000313.1:0-1883 GCA_964456295.1 uncultured Candidatus Nemicrothrix sp. | reverse complement strand
CGGGAGGGCGACGAGATCCTGGAGTTGGCCCGGGCCCGGGCCGAACGGCTGGTCCAGCGGACCGAGGTGGTCCGGACGGCCGAGCAACGGGCCCGCCACCTGGTGGAGAGCGCCCGCGAGGAGACCCGCCGGATGCGACGGGAGACCGAGGACTACTGCGACCAGAAGCTGGCCAGCTTCGAGACCCTCCTGGAGACCACCCGCGACACCATCTCCCAGGGGCGCCGTCGCCTCCAGGAGACGGTGCTCGACCGGGATCGGGAACGGCGGGCCGACGAGGCCGCCGAGGCCGAGAGGCTCGTCGACGAGGCGCATGCCGGCGGGACGGCCCCCGTGCGGCCGGGAACGCCGTTCTTCGACCAGGACGCCGAGGGCACCTGAGGTGGATGACGGCCTGCGGATGCCGCTGGCCGTCCTGCGCCGTCGGGCCGAACCCCGGCTGGTCCGGCGGACGGTCGAACTCGACGACCTGCACGTCGGCGAGGTGGTGGTGGCCGACGGGCGGGTAGACGTCGACGTCGAGGTCGAGGCCCGGGGCGCCGACGTGGTGGTCGCCGGGACGTTGCGGGCCACGTGGCTCGGCGCCTGCCGACGCTGCCTCGCCGAGGTGGGTGGCGATCTCGACCTCCGGGTACAGGAGGTGCTGTCGGCCGGTACCGATGCACCGGGCCGCCCTGTTGCCCACCTCGACGGTGACGGCTCGGTGGGGGAGTCGGGCGATGCCTATCCGCTGGCGGGCGACGAGGCCGACCTCGAACCGGTGGTCCGCGACGCCGTACTGCTGGCCCTGCCGTTCTCGCCGCTCTGCGGCGAGGACTGCACCGGTCCGGACCCCGGCCGTTTCCCCGCCGTGGCAGCGGTCCGGTCCGAGGATGATCCGGGAGGCGACGAGCCGGCGTTGGATCCCCGGTGGGCCGCCCTGGACGCCCTCCGGCCATCGGACGACCTCCGGTCAACGCAGGAGTGACCCCGGTCGCCGTTCCGGTTGGCTGATGCTCCCGCTAGCCTCGTCGGGTCGTCCGCGGCGGGTCCACCGCCACCGGCCGATCGACCGCAGTCGGGTGCACCGCCCCCGACGTCCGACGCCTCCGAGGAACCGACGATGGCCGTCCCGAAGAAGAAGACCTCCAAGGCCAAGGGCCGGAGCCGCAAGGCGGCTGCCTGGACCCTGGGTCGTGCATCCCGTAGCGCCTGCCCGCGCTGCAGCGCCACCAAGCGTCCGCACCGCGTCTGTGGGAACTGCGGCTGGTACGCGGGCCGACAGGCAGTCGACGTCGACTGATCGACGCTCCGGCGGCCGGGGTGGTCTCCACGCCCGTCGCCACTCCTGACCATGCTTCCCATCGCCGTCGACGCCATGGGGGGCGACCATGCGCCGGCCGAGATCGTGGCCGGGGCGCGCACGGCTGCTGACGACGGCATCCCCGTCGTCCTGGTCGGTCGTACGGACGAACTGGGCGACACCGGCGATCTCGAGGTGATCGAGGCCTCCGAGGTCATCGCCATGGATGCCGAGCCCGGATCCAGCGTCCGGCGGATGAAGGACTCGTCGCTGGTGCGGGCCGCCGAGGCGGTCCGCGACGGACGGGCCTCGGCCATGGTCAGCGCGGGGAACACCGGGGCCACCATGGCCAGTGCCCTGCTCCGGATGGGCCGTATCTCCGGGGTGGCCCGACCGGCCATCGCCACGCTGATTCCCACCCCCGGTTCCACGCCGACCGTGCTGCTCGACTCGGGGGCCAACGCCGAGTGCCAGCCCGAGTGGCTCGTCCAGTTCGCCCAGATGGGGGCGGTGTTCGCCCGCCACCGACTGGGCATCGACGAGCCGCGGGTGGCCCTCCTGTCGATCGGCGAGGAGCCCGGCAAGGGCAGCCCGTTCGTCA
>CAYWBE010000312.1:0-1903 GCA_964456295.1 uncultured Candidatus Nemicrothrix sp. | reverse complement strand
ACGTGGGGGCCCTTCACGAACGCCAGCTGTAGCCGGGAGTTGTCCCGACGCACGTCGTAGCGGTCTGGGTCGACGAACACCGCCGGGTCACGGTTGGCACCGGCTAGGGACACGGTGACCAGGTCCCCGGCCGGGATGGCCACCCCGCCGAGGGTGGTGTCCACGGTGGTGTACCGGTCGACGAGGGTGGCCGCCGGTTCCATCCGCAGCGACTCCTCCACGGCGTCGGCCACCAGCGACCGGTCGGTCCGCACCACGTCCGCCTGGTCGGGATCGCCCAGCAGGTGGGCCAGGGCGTTGGCCGTCATGCCGTCGGACGTCTCGATGGCGCCGAACATGAGGACCGCCGTGTTGGAGAACACCTCGTCGGCCGTCAACGAGCCGTCGCCGGTCACCGTGGCCAGCAGCGAGTCGGCAGCTTCGGCGGCCGTGCGGTCCACGGCCCGGCGCAGGTCGGCCACGGCCCGACGGGTCTCGTCGCCCACCTCCCGCCCGGCGTTCACGCCCTCGACGCCGACCACGATGGCCCGGTACCAGCTCAGTACCCGGTCGGGATCGGCGTCGACCAGGCCGAGGGCCCGGGCGATCACGGCCACGGCCAGCGGCCCGGCCAGATCAGCACGCAGGTCGGCCCGCAGGTCGGTCTGCCGCCCGGGCTCGGGAGCAGCCATCCCGGCCAGGAGACCGACGAGTCGCCGGGCCTCGGCGGCCGTCCAGTCGCCGAAGCCGTCGCGTACCGCAGCCTGCTGGAAGGGAGGAGCGAACGGCGCCCGGTGGCGGGCGTGCTCCATGCCATCGGTCGAGAGCATCGACGGGCCGACCACCTGGGCCGTGGAGAAGCGTGGGTCGTCCACGGTGAACGTCTCGGCGTCGCGGAGGACCTGGAGTGCCGGTGCCCGTGCGGTGACCAGCCAACCTCCGAGGGCGGGCAGCCACGACACCGGTTCGGTGGTCCGCAGCCGCGCCAGATGGGGGTGCACCTCGCCGGCCAGGTCGTCCAGCGTGATGGAGGTTCCGACCGGGAAGTCGGCGGCCCGGGCCCGGCCGGACCGCTCTCCGGGCCCCTGATCCCTGCCGGCCGGTGGACGGGCGTCGTCGTGGTCCACTGCTCAGCCCAGCACCGTACCGGTGGTGGCCGAGGCACGCCGTAGGCGGGAGAAGGCTCCGAGGTCGAGGTCCCGGCCGATCCGGTCGCACCGGGTGGTCACCGGCTCGGTGTCGTGGTCATGCCCCGCCTCGCACGCGTCGATGACGTCCCGGAGGGCCTGCCCGACGAGTGGGGCGTTCTTGAACTGGTTGCCTGAGGTTCCGATGGCAACATAGAAGCCGTCCAGCGAAGTGCGGTCGTAGATGGGCACCCAGTCCGGGGTGACGTCGTAGACCCCGGCCAGCCCGGTGGGTCGGTGGGGGACGGCCAGGGAGGGGAGCCGCCGGGCCTGACGCCACACCTGGGCCTCGAAGCACGGCACGGTCGGATGCGGTGACGCGGCGTCCGGGTCATCGACCCACTCGAGGGGGTCGCAGTCCGGTTCGACGCCACCGACCAGCAGTGTGCCGCCCGCCTGGGGACGGGAGTAGTAGCCGAGGTCCAGGTCGGCCAGCATTGCCCCAGCGCCAGCAACGCTGTTGCCCCCGTCGCCGGGGAGGCCGAACCCGGGCGGTGCCGGGACCACGTGCACCTCCTGGCGCATCGGGCGGTTGCCGACCACCCCGTCCTCCGAGCCGGTGAACACCCCGGCCAGACGGTTCAGCCCGGCGCTCCACGGGCCGGCCGCGTTCACCACAACCGGGGCGTCGATGCGGCGGCCGTCGGCCAGGGCCACCCCGGCCACCCGTCCCGCCGAGGAACGGACCACGTCGACGACCTCGGCGTGCAGATGGATCTCTGCACCGTGCCGGCGGG
>CAYWBE010000311.1:0-1912 GCA_964456295.1 uncultured Candidatus Nemicrothrix sp. | reverse complement strand
GCGTGCACCACGCCCGGGTGCGGATGGGCGAGATGCTGGCCGCCCAGGCCCCGGTGGAGGCCGACCTGATCATGGGGGTACCCGAATCGGGGATTCCGGCTGCCGAGGGCTACGCCCGGGGCAGCGGCATCCCCTACGGCCAGGGCCTGGTCAAGAACCGCTACATCGGCCGTACGTTCATCGCCCCCACCCAGGCCCTGCGGTCCGCCGCGGTACGCATGAAGCTCAACCCCCTGCGCGACAACATCGAGGGCCAGCGTCTGGTGGTGGTAGACGATTCCATCGTGCGGGGTACGACCACGCGGGCCATGGTCCGGATGCTGCGTGACGCCGGGGCAGCCGAGGTCCACATGCGGGTGTCGTCGCCGCCCTACCGCTGGCCGTGCTTCTACGGGATGGACACCGGGACCCGTGGGGAGTTGCTGGCCGCCAACCTCACCGTGGACGAGATCCGCGAGTACCTCGAGGTGGACAGCCTCACCTACCTGACGTTGGACCACCTCCTGGAGGCCACCGGGGCGGTCGGTGCCGGCTTCTGCGACGCCTGCCTGACCGGGGCCTACCCGATCGAAATCCCGGTGAACCTGTCCAAGGCGGTGCTGGAGGGGGAGGCCGGTGTGTCGGCCCCCGAGCGGGCCATGCCGGTCAGGGACGACGACGGGGGGAGCGAGCTTCCGACGGATGCTGCCAACCGCCTGTTCGGCAGGAGCTGAGGGAGCGGGGCGTGGTTGAACCGGGTGAGAGCTACCGGGCGGCCGGGGTCGACATCGACGCCGGCGAGGAGGCGGTGCGTCGCATCGGGCCGCTGGTGCGCAGCACCTACCGGCCGGAGGTCATGGGCGACATCGGGGGCTTCGGCGGCCTGTTCGACATCGGTCGATCCGGCTACCGGGATCCGTTGCTGGTGTCGGCCACCGACGGGGTGGGCACCAAGGCCGAGATCGCCCGCCAGACCGGGCGACTGGATTCGATCGGTCGGGACCTGGTGGCCATGTGCGTGGACGACCTGGTGTGTGCGGGTGCGGCGCCGCTCTTCTTCCTCGACTACCTGGCCGTGGGCCGGCTGGACCCGGATGCCGTGGAGGGCCTGGTGTCGGGCATCGCCGCCGGATGTGCCGAGGCGGGCTGTGCGCTCATCGGGGGCGAGATGGCTGAGCACCCCGGCGTGATGGCCGCCGACCAGTTCGACCTGGTGGGATTCGCCGTGGGGGCCGTGGAACGCGACGCGGTGCTGGACGGCACGGCGGCCACTGCAGGCGACGTGCTGGTGGGCATCGAGTCACCCAACCTCCGGTCCAACGGGTTCTCCCTGGCTCGTCGGCTGGCCTTCGATGTGGCCGGCCGTTCCCTGGATGGTCCGGCATGGGAGGGGGCGTCAGCCACCCTGGCCGACGAGTTGCTCGCTCCCAGCGTGATCTACGCACCGGCCGTGGTGGCCGCTCTGGCGGGCCACGAGGTCCACGCGGTGGCCCATGTGACCGGGGGTGGCCTGCCCGGGAACCTGCCCCGGGTCATGGACGACACGGTGGATGCGGTGGTCGACCGTTCCACGTGGGAGGTGCCGAGGATCTTCCGGGAGTTGCAGGCCATGGGCGACGTGTCCGACGACGAGATGGACCGCGTGTTCAACATGGGGCTCGGGATGGTGCTGGCCGTGCCCGCTGACGAGGCTGCCGGCGTGGTGACCACCCTGGCCGACCACGGTCGTCCCGCCAGGGTGGTCGGCGAACTGGTGGCCGGCTCCGGCCAGGTCAGGATCGATGGGGAAACGGATGGAGGTACGGGATCGTGAGCACCCGGGACGCACTGATCGCCCACCTGCTGGAGCACTCCATCCGGACGGGCGACTTCACCCTCAAGTCGGGTCGGAAGAGCACCTGGTTCTGCGATGCCAAGCAGACGGCGTGCCGGG
>CAYWBE010000310.1:0-1921 GCA_964456295.1 uncultured Candidatus Nemicrothrix sp. | reverse complement strand
GGCATGCGCCAGCGGGTGTCTATCGCCAGCGCCCTGGCCTGCGAACCGTCGTTGCTCTTCGCTGACGAACCGACCACTGCACTGGACGTCACCGTCCAGCATCAGATCCTCAACCTGTTGAGTCGGGAACAGCGTCAGCGGGACATGACCATGGTGATGGTGACCCATGACCTCGGAGTGGTCGCCGGCAGGACGGACGACACTCTTGTCATGTACGCAGGGAAAGTGGTCGAACAGGCCTCGACCGTCGAAATCTTCGACGACACCCGCCACCCGTACACCGAGGCGCTCATGCGTTCGATCCCGCGAACGGCTCAGGCGAGCCACACGCCACTGGTGGCGATCACCGGCCGCCCACCGGTGGCCACCCACCTTCCGAAGGGTTGCGCCTTCAGCCCTCGCTGCCCCTACGTGCAGCCGAGATGCCATGAGGAGGACCCGGTGCTGGTTCCGAGCGGGGCCGCAGGGCACACGACAGCCTGCTGGTATCCGGTGGGGTCCGATGAGAACCGCGAGGCGTTCGAACGGAACCTCTCCGACCGGTTGCCGCAGACACTGGTCGTGGCCGAATCCATAGATGCCGAACGGAGTCAAGAAGTACCGGCGGAACTTCCAGATGGAGGGCTCGCCTGATGGCTGGATCAGGGAAGGCCCATCTTCGCCCCGCCGACGAGACACTGATCCAGGTCGAGGACCTGGTAGTCGAGTTCCGGGCGGCTGGCAAGAACACGGTGAAGGCAGTGAGTGGGATCAGCCTGGACGTCAAGGCCGGGGAGACACTCGGCCTCGTCGGTGAGTCGGGTTGTGGAAAGTCGACTGTCGCTCGTTCCCTCATCCAGATTCCTCCGCCCAAGAGCGGGTCGGTGGTCCTGGACGGCGTCGAACTGACCGAGTTGTCCGAGAGGCAGTTGAGAACTCGCCGGACCGGACTCCAGATGATTTTCCAGGATCCGATCAGTTCCTTGAACCCCCGTCGACGGGTTGCCGAGATCGTTGCTGAACCGTTGCGGGTCTGGGGCCCCCACGACGAAAACGAGCAGGTCGAGATCGTCGACCGGATGCTGCACGCCGTTGGTCTCGACCCGGAGGTGGCCCGGGACAAGCGGCCCCACGAGTTCTCAGGTGGCCAGTGCCAACGGATTTCCATTGCTCGGAGCCTGGTCCTCGGACCCCAGGTCCTCATCTGCGATGAACCGGTCAGTGCGCTCGACGTCAGTGTCCAGGCACAGATCCTCAACCTGCTTCGTGACCTCAAGGCCGAATACGGACTGACCCTGGTGTTCATCGCTCACGACCTGGCCGTGGTCAAGAACGTCAGCGACCGGGTGGCCGTCATGTACCTGGGCAAGCTCTGTGAGGTTGCCGGACCTGACGAGTTGTTCGGCGGGGCTGCCCACCCCTACACCGCCCTGCTGCTGGGCTCGATCCCCGAGCCCGACCCGACCGTCGAGGTCGACGACACCCTGGTGGATGCCGGCGAACTGCCGTCGCCCATCGACCCGCCCTCGGGGTGCCGGTTCCGGACCCGGTGCCCGCACGCCACCGATCGTTGTGCGGCCGAAGAACCGCAGATGCGCGAGGTGGCCGAGGGCCACCACGTGGCCTGCCACCACCCCCTGGTGGCCGTCGCCGGATAGTCCGGAGGCCCGGGCCGTCGGGCCGGGACCTGCTGGGACTAGACGAGCGGCCATCGGGCGGCAATCGTGGGGCCTGTGGGTGGCGATCGGCGTCACTCGGACTCGGGGGATGACATGGGGACCAGGCGGACCACGGTGAGGGGTTGTGGACCGATTCTGTTGGGACTGGCTCTGGTGGCCTCGGCCTGCGGGGGGTCGTCGGGCAGTGATTCTGCTTCGGCCACCACCGCTGCGCCGGCGACTACTGCTGCGCCGGCGACTACTGCTGCGCCGGCGACTACTGC
>CAYWBE010000309.1:0-1930 GCA_964456295.1 uncultured Candidatus Nemicrothrix sp. | reverse complement strand
AAGTTCAAGATCAACTTCTCGGGCTGCGACACCGACTGCGGCCAGGCCATGTTCAACGACGTGGGGGTGGTCGCCGCCACCCGGACCTTCGACGACGGCAGCGTCGAGCGGGGCTTCCGCGTCTACATCGCCGGCGGACTGGGCACCACGCCGTTCCCCGCCCTGGCGCTCGAGGAGTTCACGCCACGCGAGGACCTGCTGGCCACCATCGAGGCGGTCCTCCGGGTGTTCGAGCAGACCGGCAACCGCGACAACAAGCTCCGGGCCCGCCTCAAGTGGGTGGTCGACCAGCTGGGCATCGACGAGGTGCGGCGCCGGGTGGTGGCCATCCGCAAGCTCCTCCCCGCCTCGGCCACCTGGCCGGGCGGCGTGCCCGAGGTGGTCGCCGACTGGGGCGACGACCCGGCCGGGGTGGCCGACGGCGTCACCCCCACGGCCATGGGCCAGGGCACCCCGGTGACCCTCGGCGCGAAGTCCGGCTACGACCGCTGGGTGGAGGCCAACGTCGTCCGGGGTGCGGCCAACGGCACCGTCTCGGCCTACGCGTGGTGCGAGCTGGGCGACGTCACCTCGGTCCAGTTCCGGGCCGTGGCCGCCATGGTCCGCGAGTTCGACGTCGACGTCCGGGTCACCAACCGCCAGAACCTGGTGCTGCGGGACCTCACCGAGGACCAGCTGCCCGCCCTGTACGAACGACTGGTGGCCGCCGACATGGCCAAGGCCGGCGCCGAGCTGTCCCGCGACGTCGTGGCCTGCCCCGGCGCCGA
Organism: uncultured Candidatus Nemicrothrix sp.; assembly: GCA_964456295.1. Taxonomy (GTDB): domain Bacteria; phylum Actinomycetota; class Acidimicrobiia; order Acidimicrobiales; family MedAcidi-G1; genus UBA9410. The sequence continues at coordinate 1,163 of CAYWBE010000309.1, read as the reverse complement.
CACCTGCAACCTGGCCGTCACCCAGAGCCGGGGCCTGGCCAGCGCCATCGGCACCGCGCTGGACGAGGCCGGCCTGGCCGAGGTGGGCGGGGTGCGCATGAACATCTCGGGCTGCACCAACAGTTGCGGCCAGCACCACACCGCGGACATCGGGTTCTTCGGAGCCGAACGCCGGGCCCACGGGCAGCCGGCACCCGGCTACCAGATGCTGCTCGGGGGCTACGTCGGCCAGGAGAAGATCCACTTCGGCCAGAAGGCCCTGCGCCTTCCGGCCAAGAACGCCGCCGAGGCCACCGTCCGGGTTGTCCGGCGCTTCGCCGACGAACGACAGGCCGGCGAACGGTTCATCGACTGGATGGGCCGATCGGGCGGCGTGGCCGAGGTGGCGGCCGGGCTCAAGGACCTCGACCAGTTCCCCACCCCGGACGAAGGCCCCGAGTTCTACGTGGACTACGACGAGACCGGCCCCTACGTGGCCGAGATCGGCGAGTCCGAGTGCGCCACCTGACCCGCGACGGGAACCGCCGCCGCTGACCCGGTCCGGTCCGGGGCCACCCCGGGGTTCCCCCGGACGGGGCCCGTCGGGCAGGATGCCGCCATGGCCCCCGACTTCCGGTTCGAGGATGCGCCCCCGTACGGGGAGGTCGAGCAGGTCTCACCGCTGGTCCGGCGCGTGGTGGCCCGCAACCCGTCGAAGTTCACCTACCACGGGTCGGGCACCTTCATCATCGGACCGGCCGAGGGATCCGGCGACGTGGCCATCATCGACGCCGGTCCGGCCGACGAGGACCACGTGGCCGCCGTCCTCCGGGCCGTGGACGGACAGCGGGTCACCCACCTGCTGGTCACCCACACCCATCCCGACCACTCGCCGGCCACCGCGGCGGTCCGGGCGGCCACCGGGGCACCGTCGTTCGGCTTCGGACCCCACCCACCGGAGGCCATCCGAGCCCACGACGAACGGGTCCGGCGGGCCATCGAAGCCGGCGAGGAACCCGAATCCGAGGACGGCGAGGGGGCCGGAGACCGGGACTTCGTCCCCGACGTGGTGACCGTCGACGGCGACGTCATCGAGGGCGACGGCTTCACCTTCGAGGCACTGCACACGCCGGGACACATCTCCAACCACCTGTGCTTCGCCCTGCGCGAGGAGGACACGCTGT
>CAYWBE010000308.1:0-1933 GCA_964456295.1 uncultured Candidatus Nemicrothrix sp. | reverse complement strand
CTGCTGGCCGGCGACCGGGCCACGGCCATCGACCTGTTCCGGGCCACCCTGCCCATGCGGCAGGACGACGGCCGCTACCTGACGGGGATCGTCTACCCGGACCTGGTGACCTTCCCGACCGACGAGTGCTCCACGTACACCTCGGCCGCCGTGGTGTTGGCCGCCGACGCCCTGGGCGGCTGCAGTCCGGCCTCAGGCCTGTTCGTCGACCACCGGGGCCTACCCGACGTGATCGCCGTGGAGGCTCCGGCCACCCGGAGCCCCGGCAACCAGCTCAGCGGGAACGACTGAGCACCCGGAGCGAGCCCACGGCGTCCACCTCGGTGAACGCCCCCGAGTCGACGGCCCTGCAGAAGATCTCGTAGGGCGGCCGTCCCCCGTCGGCCGGATCCTCGAACACGTCGTGGATCAGCAGCAGGCCTCCGACGGCCAGGTGTGGCACCCAGCCCTCGTAGTCCCGATGGGCCGGTTCGGTGCCGTGGCCACCGTCGATGAACAACAGGGCCAGTGGGGTCCGCCACACGGCGGCCACCGATGGCGAATCCCCCACCAGGGCCACCACGGTTCCCTCCAGGCCGGCGTCGTGGATGGTCCGCCGAAAGATGGGCAGGGTGTCCATCAGCCCGGTGGCCGGATCGACGAGGTCCGGTTCGTGGTGCTCCCAGCCGGCCTGGTTCTCCTCGGACCCCCGGTGGTGGTCCAGGGCGAACAGTTGACGGCCCGCCGCCTCGGCGGCTGCCCCCAGGTAGCAGGCCGACTTCCCGCAGTAGCTGCCCACCTCCAGCCACGGCCCCTCGGGGCCGTCGATGCCCACGGCCGAGGCGTGGTCGAACAGGGCCCGACCCTCGTCGGCGGGCATGAAGCCCCGGGCGGCCACCGCATGGGCCAGCACCTCGGCCCGGCGGCCGGTCGGTTCAGGCACCGGGGGTGGGTTCGGCGTCTCCGGCGGACTCGACGCCGTCATCCTTGTCTCCCCAGATGACGTGGTGGAACACCAGGTAGCGCACGATCCACAGGGCGGCGAAGGCGCCCGCGTTGGCCAACTGCACCGACAGGGCACCACCGAAGATGGAGTCGACCACGCCGACCACCGCGGTGGACAGGAACAGCCCGGCGAACGAGAGCATCCAGAACGGGGCGATCTCGCCGACGGTGTGGCCACCCTGCTCCTGTTCCCACACGTAGTGGCGACTCAGCCAGTAGGCGGGCCAACTGCTGATGGCCACGGCGGCCATGTTGGCGAACGCTCCGGGCCAGCCGATGACGCTGTGGAACAGGAACAGCAGGGACTGGCCGATGCACACGTTGACCATCGACACCCGGGAGAACCGGATGAGGGTCGTTCCGTATTCCCGCCACAGGCGCGCCGGAAGCGAGAGGGGGTTGGCCACCACGGGTCGGAAGCCTAACGATCCCCCTCCACGCCGCCCACGAACCCCCCGACGAGGCCCCCTTCAACGAGGCCCCCTTCGATGAGGCCCCCTTCGATGAGCCCGCGGGCCACCGCAGCCGGTGACCCCGCGGTGGGGGTCAGCCCGTCGACGGCCCGACGGGAGGCATCCAGCAGGAGGCCGTCGACATGGGCCCGCACCTCGGCCCGCCAGCGGGCCTGCCGCCGGTCGGCGAGGGTCCCGGCGGCCGTCAGGGCGGCCAGGTGGGTGTCGGTGGCGTCGACCAGTTCGTCCACGCCGGAACCGGTGGTGGCCACCGTGGACACGACCGCCGGGCGGGCACCCGACCCCGGACGGCCGTGGCCGGTCAGGTCCGAGAGGTCCAGCATCAACTCGAGGTCGCGCCGGACGTCGGCGGCGTCGGGACGGTCCGACTTGTTCACGGCGAACAGGTCGGCCACCTCCAGGAGTCCCGCCTTGTTGGCCTGGACGGCGTCGCCCATCCCGGGGGTGACCACGACCAGCACGGTGTCGGCCGCCGA
>CAYWBE010000307.1:0-1941 GCA_964456295.1 uncultured Candidatus Nemicrothrix sp. | reverse complement strand
GCAGCCCCTCGACGACCACGGTCCGGAAGCCCGAAGCGGCCAGCCGGCCCTCGGCAGCAGCCAACGAGAGCCCCTCCAGGGACGGGACGGCCCGGGGTTCGGCCCCCATCGAGACCACGACCCGCACGTCGTCACCGACCTCGACGCGGGTGCCGGCCACCGGTTCGACACGCGACACCCGTCCGGCGGCCACCCACTCGTCGTACTCCTCGCCCATGGTGGGCGCCAGGCGCAGGGCGATCAACTCGGCCACCACGTCGGCGGGCATCAGGCCCTCCAGCCCCTCGGGCACCACCCGGGGCAGGGGCCCACCGGACACCACGAGGTCCACCCCGGAACCCTGGGGCACCGTCTGGTCGATGGTGGCCACCTCGAGCACCAGCCCGGCGGACATGGCCTCGTCCTTGCGGGACGACACGGTTCCCAGGGCGAGGCCCGCATCCTCGAGGCGACGACCGGCCTCCTCGAGGCCCACCCCGACGAGGTCGTCGGGCACGGGCAGTCGGGCCGGACCGAGCGACACCACGAGCACCACCGTCTCGCCGGCCTCCAGGCGGGTGCCCCCCGCCGGCTGCATGGACAGCACCTGCCCCTCCAGCGAGCCGTCGCGACGGTCGTAGCGCTCCTCGACCACCCAACCCAGTTCGACCAGCAGCGACCGGGCACTGGCCCCCGAGGTGTCCTCCAGGGCGGGGACGGCGCGGATCGTCGTCCGGCCGGCCGACAGCAGGGCGCTGCCACCCACCACCGCACCGACCAGCAGGGCGGCAGCCACCAGCACGCCGCGCCACCGGCGGCGACGCCGCATCCGGGGGCCGGCGGCCGGTGGGTGGGGCTGGACCGGGGACTGGCTCCCGACCGGGGAATGGCCGATCGGCGAATGGGCCCGGGTGGCCGGTCCCGGATCGGCGAACACCGACGATGCACCGTGCTCGGCCTCACCGGGCATCGGTGCGGCACCGACCTCACCCGGGCCGACCAGGGGCAACGGCTCGGGCCGGGACATGCGTCCGGCTGCGTCGAGCAACAGGCGGCCCAACTCGCGGGCCGTGGGCCGGTTCTCCACCTCGGCCGTGCCGGCGGCCGCCACCACGGGCACCAGCGGTCCGAGGGCGTCGGGGATCGGCACGTCGCGGCCCACCCGGGCCGCCAGGGTGTCGGCGATGGTGTCGGCCACGAACGGGAGGTGGCCGGTGACGCCCTCGACCATGCACAGCGCAAGGGCGTAGACGTCGGAGCGTCCATCCAGGGGCTGGCCCTGGGCCTGCTCGGGCGACGCGTACCGGGCCGTGCCGATGACCCCGCCGCCGCCGAACAACTCGCGACTGACCGTGCCGGTCAGGGCATCGGCCAGGCCGAAGTCGGCGATGCGGAGGCGGGCGTCCTGCCCGAACAGCAGGTTGGCCGGCTTGACGTCCCGGTGGACGATGCCCTGCCGGTGGGCGTGGTCCAGTGCCCGGCAGGCCTCGAGGGACACCATGAGCATCTGGGAGGGCGCCAACGTGCGGCCCGAGGACAGGATGCTGCGCAGGCTTCCCCCGCCCAGATACTCGGTCACCAGGTAGGCCTGGCCGTCGACCCCCCAGTCGTAGATGGCCACCACGTGCGGGTCGGCCAACGAGGCCACCAGTCGGGCCTCGGCACGGAACCGCTCCACGAACGCCTCGTCTCCGACCAGCGAGGAATGGAGCACCTTGACGGCCACCTGGCGACCCAGCGACAGGTCGTCGGCCAGGTACACGGTGCCCGAGCCTCCGGTGCCGATCACGCCTCCCAGGCGGTACCGGCCACCCAGCATGCGTCCCGGCGCGGGCATGGCGCTGCCCGGGCCCCCGCGGGCCCCGTCGGAGAGTCCGTCGGTCACCCTCCGAGGCTACCCGTACGGGCCCCGTGGATAGCCTGCGCCCGTGACCCGACGCCGCGCCCTCGTCATCAGCGTGC
>CAYWBE010000306.1:0-1949 GCA_964456295.1 uncultured Candidatus Nemicrothrix sp. | reverse complement strand
CCAGCCGGATCATCAACGAGGTGGACGGCGTGAACCGGGTGGCCTACGACATCACGTCCAAGCCGCCCGGCACCATCGAGTGGGAGTGAGCGACGGTCCGCTCACCGACGGCCCGCTCACCGATGGCGAGCGCACCGACACCGTCGCCGCCTACACCTCGGCCTGCGCGTTCTTCGGCGAACGCCTCGCCCGGGTCACCGAACTGGACTGGACGGCCGACACCGGGTGCGACGGCTGGGACGTCCGCACGCTGGTCGCCCACGTGGTCACCGGCGAGGCGCTGGTCACCCGGGTGCTGCGCGACGGCGGTGCGTGGGAGGCCGACGCCGACCCGTCGATCCTGGGCCTCAACCCGATGGCCACCTGGCGGGGGACCGTGCTGGCCGCCATCGAGTCGGCGTCGGCCGACGGTGTGCTGGACGCCCTGCACCCCCACGCGGTGGGCGAGCTGCCCGGCGGGGTCATCATCGGGTTCCGGGTCACCGAGAACCTGGTCCACGGCTGGGACCTGGCCCGGGCGTGCGGCACCGACGTGGACCTGCCCGAGGCGCTGGCCGAACGGTGCCTCGACTTCTGGCTGCCGCTGGCCGGATCCGATGCCCTGGCCGGCCACTTCGGGCCGCCGGTCATGCCGCCCGACGGGGCCCCGGCCGGCGTCCGACTGCTCGCCCTCCTCGGCCGGGCGGCATGATCGGTCGGTGACCACCGCCCCGTCGCCGTCGCCCGACGACTACTCCAGCGAGCCCTTCTACACCGAGGCCGACGGCCTGCTGGTGCCCGGGCCCCTCACCGGCGGCCCGTGGGACCCGACCATCCAGCACGGGGGCCCCGTCTCGGGCATCCTCGCCCACCTCGTGGAGGCCGTGTCCGCCCCGTCGCCCATGCGCACGGCCCGTCACACCGTCGACATGATGCGTGGCGCGCCGCTCACCCCGCTGCGGCCCGTCGTCGAGGTGTTGCGGGCCGGACGCCGCATCCAGGTGGTGCGGGCCTCGCTGTTCGACGGCGAGGACCGCGAGGTGGCCCGGGCCACCTCGCTGCGCATGCGGGTGGCCGATGTGCCCAACCCGGTCGACCCCGAGAGGACGGCCCACCCGGAGGACGAACCCCACCCCGTGCCCGACGAGCCGGTGCTGCTCACCATGATGGGCGTCGGCGTACCGGCCTTCCTGCGGGGCGTGGAGTTCCGTCGGACCGGCGAGTACCGCGACGGCGCCCCGGGCCTGGTGTGGCTGCGGATGCACAACGAGATGGTGGCCGGACACCCCACCAGTGCCTTCACGAAGTTGGCCACGGTGGCCGACATGGCGTCCATGGCCGCCCAGTACCTGACGCCCGACGAGTGGACGACCATCAACGCCGACCTGAACGTCACCGCCTTCCGGGACCCGGTCGGCGACTGGTTGGGCATCCGGGCCCTGCACAAGAATGACGGCGACGGCATCGGCCTCTCCGAGGCCGTGCTCTACGACCTCGACGGCCGGGTGGGCCGGGCCACCGCCTCGATCCTCATCGAACCCCGCTGACCCGTACCCCGAAGCCCGCACCCCGACGACAGGAGTCCCCGTGAGCACCGACCAGCCCCTCGTGACCGGACCGGGCGACGGCCCGGCACACCCCGTCCGGGTCGGCAGCATGCTCTACACGCTGGTCGACCCCGAGAAGGGCCAAGAGGTGGCCTACAACCGGTGGTACGAGCGCGACCACTACTACGGCGGTTGCATGACCGGACCGTGGTGCTTCGCCGGCAGCCGTTGGGTGGCCACCCGGGCGCTCAAGGACCTGCGGTTCCCGGCCGAGGCCAACTCGGTCAACGACCCGGTGGACCGAGGCTCGTACCTCGCCGTCTACTGGGTGGAGGAGGGCCACCACGACGACCACTTCGCCTGGGGGTCCGACCAGGTGGTCAAGCTCTACATGGCCGGCCGGGGCTTCCAGGAGCGCCGCCA
>CAYWBE010000305.1:0-1955 GCA_964456295.1 uncultured Candidatus Nemicrothrix sp. | reverse complement strand
ACCTGCTCGGTGAGCTCGGTCAGGTCGGTCCGGACGTCGATGTGGCCCATGGTGTGGTTCCGGAACACCAGGAACCGGTGGTCGAGACGGAGGTCGATGGACGACGGCTGCACGCTGGCGTCGTCGAACGGCTCGACCACGATGCGGCCGGCGGCGATCTCTTCGCGGAGGGTGCGGTCGGAGAGGATCATGGATCGCCGATGCTACCCAGCGACCCGGTCGGCGATGAGCGAGAGGATCTCGAACATCACGGCCATCGACCGGTAGCTGGTGATGTGGTTGGGTGAGTCGACGGTCGGCATCAGGCACACCACGTCGCCGCCGATGACGTCCTTGCCCCGGACCGACTGCAGCAACTGGACCACCTGGTCCATGCCGAAGCCGTCGATGCCCGCCTCGATGTTGGCCACGCCGGGTGCCACCGTGGGGTCCAGGCAGTCCAGGTCGAAGGTGATGTAGAGCGGCCGGTCGCCGATCCGCTCGTCGATGACCTCCATGACCCGCTCGGGGCCCATCTCGTCGTAGTCGACCTTGCGGATGACCTCGTAGCCCAGGGCGTAGGACGGGTCGGTCCAGCCCAGTGACCGGACGTTGCCCCGAATGCCCACCTGTACCGAGTGGTGCGGGTCCACGTGACCACCCTCGACCAGGTAGCCGGCCCAGTGGGCAGCCGACTTCACCGCCCCGAGGAAGTGCGGGATCGAGTGGTAGGCGTCGGTGTGGGCGTCGAAGTGCAGCAGACAGGCCTTCTGGCCGCCGGTCAGGCGGGCCCCGTCGCCGGCGATGCCCTGAAGGATCCCACCGGTGATGGAGTGGTCGCCGCCGATGGACACCGGCCGGCAACCCGCCTCGCCGACCGCCCGGTAGAAGTCGGTGATGTCCTGGATGCAGGCCTCGTTGTCATTGGCCCGGGGCAGTGGCACGTCGCCCAGGTCGTGGATCCGGCAGGCGTCCCACGGATCGAGGGCGAACCGGTCGTGGACCCGCCGTCCGAGGGCCGAGATGTCCCGGACGGCCCGCGGACCGAGGTGCTGGTCGCGCTGGGTGGTGCCGTTGCCGGTGCTGTGGGGTACCCCGACCAGGCCGATGTCGGCATTGGCCGGGTCCGGGTCGTGCACGCAACGGAACAGCGTGGGGATGCCGTGCCAGAACAGGCCCTCCATCATCCGGTCCTCGTCGGATCGTGCCATGGTCCCCCTCGTTCCCCCGGTTGCCCGCAGTACCTGGTCCCGGTCGCCGATCAGCGCCGGGGATTCCGGCTGAACACGTCGCGGATCAGCGGCAGGTAGTGCTCGAAGGGGTTCGAGTCGTACCCCGGGTCGAAGGCCGGAGCGTCGTACTCCGAACAGAACGTGGCGCAGTGGTCGAAGTGCTCGTGGTCGGCGAAGCGGTCCCGGGTGTCACGGTCCATGCCCAGGTGGTGCCAGAAGTAGTACCCCTGGAAGATGCCGTGGTGCTCGACCATCCAGTGGTTGGCCTCCGACACGAACGGCTTGAGGATCGCCGCGGCCACGTCGGGATGGTTGTACGGGGTGAGCGGATCACCGATGTCGTGCAGCAGGGCGCACAGCACGTATTCGTCGTCCCGACCGTCCCGCTCGGCCCGGGTAGCCGTCTGGACGCTGTGCTCGAGGCGGTCGACCGGGAAGCCCCCGTAGTCGTTCCGGAGGTGTTCGAACTGCTCGATGATGCGATCGGGGAGGCCCTGCTCCAGTTCGGTGCGCTGGGCCATGATGACCATCCAGTCCTCACGGGTCGACTGGGCCATGTCGGTGAAGTCGGCCCGGGGGCCCGGGTCCACGATGTCGGTCACGACCCACCTCCGTCCGGACCGGACTCCCCGCCGGGGAAGTCGACCACGCAGATCTCCGGGACGACGTCGGTGCGGAGCGGTCGGTGCGGTTCCATGTGGACAGTCTCCCCGAGACCCTGCCTCAGCGGGAAGCCGGGGCCTC
>CAYWBE010000304.1:0-1967 GCA_964456295.1 uncultured Candidatus Nemicrothrix sp. | reverse complement strand
ACGACGCCACGTTCGGCATCGAGCCGAACGTCGCCGTGATGCACCAGGTCGTGACGGCCCAGTTGGCTGCCCGCCGGTCGGGCACCCAGAGCACGCTGACCCGGGCCGAGGCCCGGGGAGGCGGCGCCAAGCCGTGGGCCCAGAAGGGCACCGGCCGGGCCCGCCAGGGTTCGATCCGTTCGCCGCAGTGGCGTGGCGGTGGCGTGGCCCTCGGCCCCAAGCCCCGCAGCTACGCCCAGAAGACCCCCAAGAAGATGGTTCGCCTCGCCCTCCGTTCGGCCCTCAGCGACCGGGCCGCCGAGGGTCGGGTCGTCGTGGTCGACGGGTGGGCCTTCGAGGCGCCCCGCACCAGGGACGCGGTGGCCGCCCTGACCGCCCTGGGCATCGAGGGACAGGTGCTGGTGGTGGCCGAGCGCACCGACGAGAACACCTGGAAGAGCTTCGCCAACCTGCCGCAGGTCCATGTCCTGTCGCCCGGCGAGCTCAACGCCTACGACGTCCTGGTGAACGACTACGTGGTGTTCACCACGGCCACGCTGCCCGTCGCCGCTCCCGCGGCGTCCCGGTCGGTGCCGGCCCCGGCGGCTCCGGTCGCCGCAGACGAAGCTGGAGAAGAAGAGTGAAGGACGCACGGGACGTCATCGTGAAGCCGGTCGTGTCGGAGAAGTCCTACGCCCTGCTCGAGGAGAACGTCTACACCTTCGAGGTCGCCAAGTCGGCCTCCAAGCCCGAGATCCGCGACGCGGTCGAGTTGATCTTCGACGTGACGGTCCTCAAGGTGAACACCCTGAACCGTGACGGCAAGCGCAAGCGGAACCGGCGGACGCCGACGTTCGGCAAGCGCCCCGACGTCAAGCGGGCCTACATCACCCTCGCCGAGGGTGATTCGATCGAGCTGTTCGAGGTCTAGGAACATGCCGCAGCGCAAGCGCAAGCCCACCAGCCCCGGTCGTCGGTTCCAGACCGTCGCCGACTTCTCCGACATCACCAAGACGGTGCCGGAGCGGTCGCTGACCGAGCAGAAGAACCGCACCGGTGGCCGCAACAACTACGGCCGCAAGACCGCCCGCCACCGCGGCGGCGGCCACAAGCAGCAGTACCGGGTCATCGACTTCCGTCGCAACAAGGACGGCGTGCCGGCCAAGGTGGCGGCCGTCGAGTACGACCCGAACCGCAGCTGCCGGATCCTGCTGCTCCACTACCACGACGGCGCGAAGCGCTACATCCTGGCCCCGAAGGGCGTCCAGGTCGGTGAGACGCTCCAGTCAGGCCAGGGCAGTGAGATCAAGGCCGGCAACGCCCTGCCGTTGCGCTACATCCCGGTCGGTACGGTCGTGCACAACGTCGAACTGCAGCCCGAGGGCGGCGGCAAGATGGCTCGCAGCGCCGGTTCCAGCGTCCAGCTGGTGGCCAAGGAGGGCGACTTCGCCACCCTGCGCCTCCCCAGCACCGAGATGCGCCGTGTCCGCATCGACTGTCGGGCGACGGTCGGTGAGGTCGGCAACCAGGAGCACGAGCTCACCAAGATCGGCAAGGCCGGCCGCAACCGCTGGAAGGGCGTCCGCCCGCAGACCCGTGGTGTGGCCATGAACCCGGTCGACCACCCCCTGGGCGGTGGCGAGGGCAAGTCGTCGGGTGGTCGTCACCCGGTGTCGCCCTGGGGAAAGCCCGAGGGTCGTACCCGCAAGCAGGGCAAGCAGTCCGACAAGTTGATCGTGCGTCGCCGTCGTCGGCGCGGGTCGCGGAGGTAATCGGCGATGCCGAGGAGTCTCAAGAAGGGTCCGTTCGTGGACGACCACCTGCTCAAGAAGGTGGACGTACTCAACGAGTCCGGCGAGAAGAAGGTCATCCGGACGTGGTCCCGTCGGTCCACCATCGTGCCCGACATGGTCGGCCACACGATCGGTGTGCACGATGGGCGCAAGCACGTGCCGGTGTACGTCACCGAGTCGATGGTCGGCCACAAG
>CAYWBE010000303.1:0-1976 GCA_964456295.1 uncultured Candidatus Nemicrothrix sp. | reverse complement strand
GTCTCGCCCTCGGGCACGTGGAAGCCCTCGGTGAAGATCTTGAAGTGGTGGATGAGGGCCTCCATCGACTCGTCGATGCGGCCCCGGGGCGGCGGGGTGACCTTCTTGTCCTGGGTGCGGTAGTCACCGTCGGGCATCAGGTCCAGGATCTGCTCGACGATGCGGAGCGACTCGCGGATCTCGTTGAGGCGGATGGCGTACCGGTCGAAGGAGTCCCCGTGGGTGCCGACGATGACGTCGAACTCCACCTCGTCGTAGGCCAGGTACGGCTGGTCGCGACGCAGGTCCCAGGCGTAGCCGGTGGACCGGAGGATGGGCCCGGTTGCCGACAGGGCCAGGGCCTCGGCCGGGGTCATCACGCCCACGCCCTGGAGTCGCTCCCGGAAGATGGGCTGGCCGGTGAGCAGGGTGTCGTACTCGTCCAGGCGGGGCGGGATCAGCTCCAGGAGCCGACGGACGTCGTCCTGCCACCCGTCGGGGAGGTCGGCGGCCACGCCACCGGGACGGATGTAGTTGTGATTCATCCGCAGGCCGGTGACCTTCTCGAAGAAGCGCAGGACCTCCTCCCGCTCGCGCCAGCCGTAGATCATCATCGACACGGCGCCCAGGTCCATGCCGTTGGTGGCCTGGAACAGCAGGTGCGACGAGGCCCGGTTCAACTCGCACATGAGCATGCGGATCCACGTGGCCCGGGGCGGCACCTCGATGTCCAACAACTGCTCCACGGCCAGCGAGAAGGCCAGCTCGGAGAACAGCGGGGCGGCGTAGTCCATCCGGGTGACGTTGGTCGGGCCCTGGAGGTAGGTGAGGTCCTCGGCGGTCTTCTCCATGCCGGTGTGGAGGTAGCCGATGACCGGCTTGGACCGCAGCACGGTCTCGCCCTCCATCTCCAGCATGAGGCGCAGCACCCCGTGGGTGGACGGGTGCGACGGCCCCATGTTGAGGATCATCCGCTGGTCCGCCGCGTCGCCGGTGGGCGGATCGTCGGGATCGCCGGCCAGGGCGGCGGCCTCGGCCTCGCTCAGGCGGAGCACCGCACTGGAGTCGTCACGCCGCAGGACGCGCTCGGCCGACCCCAGGTCGGGGGCGGGGCTCGGGCCCGCCGGGTCAGCGGCCACGTCATCGACCGGCTGGTCGGCCGGCTGCTCGGCAGGGGGAGCCGTCACGTCGGTCATCGGGCGGCCGGAGCGTCCTTGAACTGGACCGGGATGCGACCGATGGCCACGTCACGGCGCAGCGGATGGCCGACCCAGTCCTCGGGCATCAGGATCCGGGTGTGGTCGGGATGGCCGTCGAAGGCCACGCCCACCAGGTCCCAGGCCTCGCGCTCCATGGCCTCGGTCCCCGGGAACAGGTCGAACAGCGACGGCACCACCGCATCGGCCTCGGGCACCTGGACCCGCAGGCGGACCCGTCGTCCAGTGACATGGTCGATGAACGACGCCACCACCTCGAAGCGTTCGGGGGACACGCCGGCGGGCAGGTCGGTCCGACCGGGATGGGCCGAGTAGTCCACGGCGGTCACGTCGATGGCCATGCAGAACCCGTCGGCCTTCAGGGCCACCACGGTGTCCAGCCACTGGTCCACGGTGGGGTGCAGCACGACCTGGCCGGTGGCATCGACCACCGGAACGTCCTGGAGGATTCCCGGCTCGGTCATCGGGACCCCAGCTCCACGTGCTGGACCGTCTCCACCGGGGCCGCCGGCGGCTCGACCTGGATGGCTGCACCACCCTCGTTGACCTCGCGGCGTCGGGTCAGCTCGCCGCTCTGGATGTTGTCGTGCAGCGTCAGGATGGCGTGCATCAGGGTCTCGGGGCCCGGCGGGCAGCCCGGGGCGTACACGTCGACCGGCACGACCTGGTCGACTCCCTGGACGATGGCGTAGTTGTTGAACATCCCCCCGCTGGACGCACAGACGCCCATGGAGATGACCCACTTGGGCTCCATCATCTGGTCGTAGATCTGGCGCAGGA
>CAYWBE010000302.1:0-2002 GCA_964456295.1 uncultured Candidatus Nemicrothrix sp. | reverse complement strand
TCGTCGGACTCGATGCCCCGGAGTTCGTCGTAGTCGACCACGACGCAGCCGATGCCCCGGTCCGAGGCCAGCACCCGGGCCTGGGGCTTGATCTCCTGGGCCACGAACACGCCGCGGACGGGCCGCAGCATCGGGTCGCGGTTCAGGAAGTCCAGATAGCGCGTGAGCTGCTCCACCCCGTCGATCTCGCCCCGCCGCTTGACCTCGATGGCTACCGCCTCGCCGTCGGCATCCCGGCAGAGCAGGTCCACCGGGCCGATGTCGGTGGGGAACTCCCGGCGCACCAGGCGGAGCCCCTCGTCGATGGCGGTGGGGTCGGCGGCCAGCAGCTCCTGGAGGTGGGCCTCCACGCCGTCCTTGACCAGTCCGGGGTCCACGCCCATGTCGTGGTCCATCTCGTGGATCACCTCGTGGATGGTGATGGTGAGCTGCTCGCCCTTGGGGCTGCGGACGTGCCAGACCTGTGCCGCCGGCTCGGCGGTGGGGTCGTCGGCCGGTTCCACGCTCAGCGTGTTCGGGGAGTTCATCCAGTTCAGGGGCTTGTAGGCACCGCCGTCGGCATGGACGGCTACGCAGCCGTCAGCCTTGACCATGAGGAGCCGGACCGCCTCTGGCAGGTGGGCGGTCAGGCGGCCGTCGTAGTCGACGGTGCAGCGGGCGATGACGACGCGCATGGAGCGGCTCAGGCCCCGGCCAGGGCGGCCAGCACGGCGTCGGCCAGCTCGACCCGGCAGATGACCAGGTCGGGGAGGTACGGATCGGGGTGGTCGTAGGTCAGTGGCGACCCGTCGATCCGCGAGGCATGCAGGCCGGCGGCCAGGGCAACGGCGACCGGCGCACAGTTGTCCCACTCGAACTGTCCGCCCGAGTGGACGTAGCAGTCGACCTCGCCCCGCACCACGGCCATGGCCTTGGCCCCCGCCGAGCCCATCTCCACCAGCTCGCCGCCCAGGGCCTCGTTCACGGCCAGCGCCTCGGCCGGTGGCCTCGACCGGCTCACCACCATCCGGGGACGTTCGGGGATCGGGGGAAGGTCGGCGGCCGACACCGGTTCACCGGTCGACAGGGTGCAGCCCAGCGCCGGGAGGGCCACCGCTCCGACCACCGGGCGACCATCGACGGCCAGGGCCACGTGGACCGCCCAGTCGGTGCGGGGTGGTTCGGAGTACTCGCGGGTCCCGTCCACCGGGTCGATGATCCAGGTCCGTGCCGTGGTGCCGCGGTCCGGATGGCAGGCGTGTGCCGTGCCCTCCTCGGACAGCACGGCGTCGTCCGGTCGGGCGGCGGCCAGCGCCTCCATGAGGAACTCGTGGGACCGCTGGTCGCCCTCGTCCCGGAGCAGCGAGGTCGGGGCATCGTCGGCAGTCAGACGGGCCCGGATGTCCAGCAGCACGGCGCCGGCCCGGGTGGCCAGCTCGGCGGCCAGGTGATGGTCGTCGGTGGACGGCATGGTCGGTCAGTCGCCGGCTGACCGGCGGCCCAACTCGACGGCGGTCCGCACGGTGGCCCGCAGGTCGTCCTCGTCGGCGCCGGCGGCCACCAGGCGTTGCACTCCGGCCTCCACCTCGGCGGCCCGCACCTCGTCCAGCGACGTCGCCGCCTCGATCGCCGGGACCAGGATCCCCACCAGCAGGAGGGAGAGTGCCCCGACGGCACCCACGAACCCGAAGGTCAGGGCGGCATCGATCCGATCGGCGATCGAGGTCACGATCATCCCGACGATGCCCGTGACGCAGAGCACCAGGGCGACCCCGCGCACCGTCGACGGCGACAGCAGGCGGGTCCGTGCATCGGATGCGCTCATGTGGTGGGCCCCATCGATCGGTGCTCCTAGCGGACCAGTGGCTTGTACTTCATGCGGTGCGGCTGGTCGTCGAGGCCCAGCTCCTTCTTGCGGTACGCCTCGTACTCGGTGAAGTTGCCCTCGAACCACCGGACCTGCGAGTCGCCCTCGAAGGCCAGCACGTGGGTGGCCACCCGGTCCAGGAACCACCGGTCGTGG
>CAYWBE010000301.1:0-2012 GCA_964456295.1 uncultured Candidatus Nemicrothrix sp. | reverse complement strand
ACATCCTCGGCATGTCGGCCCTGCTGACCACGACCATGCCGTACATGAAGGTCGTCATCGACACCCTCGAGGAGAAGAGCCTCCGGCAGGAGTACTCGGTGATCGTGGGTGGCGCCCCGCTGAACGAGGAGTTCGGCGAGGCCATCGGTGCCGACGCCTACTGCCGCGACGCTGCAGTGGCCGCTGAGACGGCCAGCCGTCTGGTCGCCGAGCGCCGGACCGCAGCCGCCTGAACCCGACGGTGACCGAGCCCACCGGTGCGCCCGGCGGGCGAACCCTCGTCGTCGCCTGCGGAGCACTCGCCCGCGAGTTGCTCCAGGTGGTGGAGGCCAACGGCCTGACCCACGTCGACGTCGAGTGCCTGCCCGCCTCGTACCACAACACCCCCGACGTCATCCCCGATGCGGTGGCCACCCGCGTCCGCGCAGCCACCGACCGGTACCAGCGGATCTTCGTGGGCTACGGCGACTGCGGCACCGGCGGACGACTCGACGCGGTCTGCGGGGAACTCGGCGTGGAACGCCTGCCCGGCGACCACTGCTACGAGTTCCTGGCCGGCAGCAACGCGTTCGCCGACCTGCACAGCGAGGAACTGGGCACCTTCTTCCTCACCGACTACCTGGTGAAGCACTTCGACCGGCTGGTGGTGAAGGCGTTCTGGTTGGACACCCACCCCGAGATGCTCGACGCGGTGTTCGGCAACTACCGACGCCTGGCCTACCTCTCCCAGGCCGATGACCCCGACCTGGTGGACCGGGCCCGGGCCGCCGCCGACCGCCTGGGCCTGTCGTTCGAACACCGGCCCACCGGACTGTCCAACCTGGAGGCCCGGGTGCTGGTCGGGATCGGCGCCCGCCCCACCGACGCCGACGCCGACCATCCGTCACCCACAGGAGCACGCTGAACCCATGGCCGCCCAGCTCGTCACCATCTACTGGCGCGACATCCCCGCCCAGGTCACCGCCCAGCAGGGCCGGACCCGGGAGAAGGCACTGCTCGACGCCCGCTTCCAACACGCCATCGACCGGGCGGCCATGATCGCCGGCATGGACGACACCGACTCCTACGTCGCCCAGTGGCGCCGTGAGACGACTCCGCTGGCTGACGACATGGCCGCCGCGGTGGCCAGCGAGGCCGCCCGCATCGATGCCACCTACGACCGCGAACGTCTCGAACGCCTGGTGCAGGCCGGCGGCGTCGAGGACTGACCGGCCCCCAGAACACCCGATCTCCAGAACACCCGACCTCCAGAACAGGAAGCCTCCCCCAGATGACCGACACCATCCTCAGCTCAGCCACCCGCGAAGTGGCCATCGGCTTCGGCCGACCGTTCGTGATGATCGGCGAGCGCATCAACCCCACGGGCCGCAAGCTCCTCGCCGAGGAGATGAAGGCCGGAGACTTCAGCCGGGTCGAGGCCGACGCCATCGCCCAGGTGGCGGCCGGCGCCCTGATGCTGGACGTCAACGCCGGCATCCCGCTGGCCGACGAGCCGGCGCTCCTGGCCCGGGCCATCCAGCTGGTGCAGTCGGTGGTCGACGTCCCCCTGTCCATCGACTCCTCGATCATCGAGGCGTTGGAAGCGGGACTCGCCGTGTACCAGGGCAAGCCGCTGGTCAACTCGGTGACCGGTGAGGACGAGGTACTGGAACGGGTCCTGCCACTGGTGGCAAGGGCCGGTGCCGCGGTGGTGGCCATCTCCAACGACGACACCGGCATCTCCGAGGACCCCGACGTCCGGTTCGCCGTGGCGAAGAAGATCGTGGAGCGGGCCGCCGACCACGGAATCCCCTCGTCGGACGTGGTGGTCGACCCCCTGGTCATGCCCATCGGGGCCATGGGCACCGCCGGCCAGCAGGTGTTCCGGCTGGTCCGACGCCTCCGCGAGGAACTCCAGGTCAACACGACCTGTGGTGCGTCCAACGTCAGCTTCGGCCTGCCCAACCGCCATGCGGTCACCGGCACCTTCCTGGCCATGGCCATCAGCCACGGCATGACGTCGGCCATCATGA
>CAYWBE010000300.1:0-2012 GCA_964456295.1 uncultured Candidatus Nemicrothrix sp. | reverse complement strand
GCGGGAACTGGGCCGACTTGCCGATGGCCCCCACGAACAGCATCACGGCGATGAAGGTGGCCGTGGACTGGGCCACCGTGCCGGCCGCCGTGGTGTCCAGCACGTCGACGTAGGCGACCGACCCGAACGTGAAGAACGTCAGGAAGATGGCGACCATGAAGCCCCAGTCGCCGATCCGGTTGGTCACGAAGGCCTTCTTGCCCGCCGTGGCGTTGGCCTCGTCGGTGAACCAGAACGAGATGAGCAGGTAGGAGCACGCCCCCACGCCCTCCCAGCCCAGGAAGGTCAGCAGGAGGTTGTCGCCCAGGACCAGCATCAGCATGGAGAAGGCGAACAGGTTCAGGTAGGTGAAGAAGCGGGGGAAGTCGCCGTCGCCGTGCATGTACCCGATGGAGTACAGGTGGATGAGGGCGCCGACGCCGGTGATGAACAGGCACATGGTCAGCGACAGCGGGTCGACCAGGAAGCCGACGTCCACCCGGAGGTCGCCGGCCGGCACCCACTCGAACAGGGTGGTCACACTCCGCCGGTCGTGGGCGTCACGACCCACCAGGTCGACGAACACCCCGACGGTGGCCAGGAACGACCCGGCCATGGCCCCGGTGGCCAGCCAACCGGCCCACGGTTCACCGAGGCGACGACCGCCGAACGTCAGGACCAGGAAGCCGGCCAGCGGCAGCGCAGGGATCAACCAGACGAGGTCGAGCACGCCCTAGCCCCCCAGCACCGAGAGGTCGTCGGCCGTGGCCCCCTGGCGGCGACGCATGATGGCCACGACGACGGCCAGGCCGACCACGACCTCGGCGGCCGCCACCACCAGCACGAAGAACACCGAGAGCTGACCGCCCAGGTCCCCCAGTTCGGTCCCGAGGCTCACGAAGGTCAGGTTGACGGCGTTGAGCATCAACTCGACGCACATGAACATGATCAGCGGATTGCGGCGGGTCAGCAGGCCGACCGCGCCGAGTGAGAACAGCACGGCCCCGAGGGCCAGGTACCAGGAGGTGGTCACGACCATCAGGCCTCCTGTTCCCCGGCCGGCGCCCCGGCCGCTTCCCCGGCGCCGGGTTCGTCATCGGGCTGGTCGTCGGGCTGGTCGGTCGATTCACCGGCGGTGGCCACCACCACGACGGGCAGGGGCTGGAGCGCACCCTTCACGGTGCGGGCCAGCACCACGGCACCGACCACGGCGACGGTCAGCAGCAGGGCGGTCAGCTCCACGGCGAACACGTGGCCGGTGAAAAGGGCCTCGCCGAGCCGCCGGGTGTTGTCCCCGGCATCGCCCAACGGTGCGGTACGGCCGGGGGCACCGGTCGGACCGTCGGTGGCCACCAGGAGCAGGGTGAGCAACAGGCCCATCAGCGAGGCACCGATCACCGCGGCCAACGGGCGCTGCCCGACGATGGGCTCCACGCCGAGGTCCTCGGCCCGGTCCACGCCCAGCAGCATGATCACGAACAGGAACAGGATGACCACCGCGCCGGCGTAGACGATGACCTGCACGGCGGCCAGGAAGGTGGCGTCCTGGAGGACGAACAGCACGGCCACCCCGAACAGGGTCTGAACCAGGAACAGGGCGGCGTGCACCGGGTTGCGGGCCACCAGCACCCCCAGGGCGCCGACCAGCACGATGGCCGCACTGATGATGAAGACGGTGGCGTCCATCAGGCCCTGCCCGACCCGTCGGCATCGGCATCGGCATCGGCATCGGGGGACGGAGCGGACTGGCCGACCTCGGGGGCCCGCACCCCGTGGCCCAGCTCGCCGGACCACGAGACCTGACCGGAGTACGAGGCATCCCCACTGGGCGACGTGGCCCGCATCCAACCCGAGGTCATCTCGTCGTCGCCGGGCCGCCAGTCCTCCCACGGGAGGTGCTGGGGACGGCCCGTGGTGGCGTCGACCACCAGCTCGTCCCTGGTGTAGACGGCGTCGGCCCGGTTGGTGAACGAGAACTCGAACAGCTTCGACTCGGTGATGGCCTCGGTCGGGCAGGCCTCCACGCACAGGTC
>CAYWBE010000299.1:0-2012 GCA_964456295.1 uncultured Candidatus Nemicrothrix sp. | reverse complement strand
GCCTTGCGGGCCTTGTGGAGTCCGTACTTCTTGGACTCCTTCTTGCGGTCGTCGCGGGTCAGCAGACCGGCCTGCTTGAGGGCCGGACGGCGCTCCGGCTCGAGGGCCTCCAGCGCACGGGCGATGCCCAGGCGCATGGCCCCGGCCTGACCACTGATGCCACCACCGTGCAGGGTGGCGTCGATGTCGTAGGCACCCTCGGTGGCGGTGACCCGCAGCGGCTCCATGAACACCAGGCGGTGGCTCTCCGAGGGGAAGTAGTCCTCGGCGGTACGGCCGTTGACGGTGACCGTGCCGTTGCCGGGGCGCAGGCGCACACGGGCGACCGACTCCTTGCGGCGACCGGTGGACTGGATGAGGGGGCTGGGCATCAGGTGCTCCTGTCGGGGCCGGCCACTCAGGCCGTGCGGGCCTTGGCGTGGTCGATGGCCAGCGGCTGGGGCTGCTGGGCCTCGTGCGGATGGTCGGCGCCGCGGTACACCTTCAGCTTGGTGAGCTGCTGGCGACCCAGGCGGTTCTTGGGCAGCATCCCCCGGATGGTCCGGCGGACGGCCTCCTCGGGCTTCTCGGCCAGGAAGGTGCCGTAGGCCCGGGTACGCAGGCCACCCGGGAAGCCCGAGTGGTCGTAGACGTTCTTGTCGGTGGCCTTGGCCCCGGTCAGCACGACCTTGTCGGCATTCACGATCACCACGTGGTCGCCGGTGTCGATGTGGGGGGTGAAGGTCGGCTTGTGCTTGCCACGCAGGACGGCCGCGACCTCTGACGCCATGCGACCGAGGACGAGGCCCTCGGCGTCGACGACGTGCCAGACACGCTGGATCTCGCTGGCCTTCGGGGTGTAGGTGGACACGGTTGACCGCCTGTTACTGGATCGGAGACTGGATGGAACGGCTGCAGGGGGCCCGCAAACGGAACGCTGCGGGACGCAGCACGACCGGGGGTCAAGGCTACGGGCGGCCCAACATCCCGGCAACCCGCTACCACCGGGTGGGACGCGCGCCACACCACCCGTCGAACGTGGCTGACCCGCTCAGGGGTAGTCGACCGACCAGAACACCAGGCCCTGTGCGGGGGCCGAGTCGGCCGCCACCCGGCGATTCCGGGCCTCCAGCACCGCCGGCATCGAATCGGCGGCCATCTGACCACGTCCCACGGCCACCAGGGTGCCGACCATCGACCGGACCATCCGCTGGCAGAAGGCCGAGGCCGACACCTCGAACTCCAACAGGTCGGCGCCCGACGGCCCATCGGGCAGGCGCCGCCACGACGCGGCCGTCACCCGCCGGACCATGGTGGGCCACGAGTCGTCGGGCCGCTGGTCCTGGTGGAGGCAGAACGATGTGAAGTCGTGCAGGCCCACCAGGTGGGCCGAGGCGACCTCCATGGCCGCCACGGCCTCGGCATCGAGCACCTGGGGCACGTGCCAGACCCGGGTGGCCAGGATCGGATCCGGTTCGGGGCGGTCCAGGATCCGGTAGCGGTAGGTCCGCCCGGTGGCCGAGAAGCGGGCGTCGAAGTCGTCGTCGGCCCGCTCCAGGGTGGACAGCACCACCGAAGGTCCGATCCTCCGGTTCACCAACTCCCGAAGGGTCTTGAGGTCCTCGTCGGAACGCTCCGACAGGTCGAAACCCACCACCTGGCCAACGGCGTGCACGCCCCGGTCGGTCCGTCCGGCACACGTCAGGGACACCTCGGTACGCAGGACGCGCTCGAGCACCTCGACCAGCAGGCCGGCGACGGTGGGAACGCCCGCGTTGGCGGCGAACCCGTGGAACGGGGCGCCGTCGTAGGCGACGGTGGCCCGCACTCTCACGACAGGACCCTCACGACGGGACCCTCACGACGGGACCTCATGTGACCGGTGGGTGCGGCAGGCCGCACCCGCAGGAATCAGACCAGCTCGATGCGGGCCATCGGCGCGTTGTCGCCGTGGCGGGGGCCCACCTTGAGGATGCGGGTGTAGCCACCCGGACGATCCACGTAGCGGGGCCCGATCTCGTCGAAGAGCTTGG
>CAYWBE010000298.1:0-2015 GCA_964456295.1 uncultured Candidatus Nemicrothrix sp. | reverse complement strand
CTGGTGTCGGCATCCCACGACCGGGGCCTGGCCGTGGTGGTCTGGACGGTCGACGACCCGGGTCGGGTGGCCCAGTTGGCCGAGTGGGGCGTCGACGGCATCGTGACCAACCGTCCGGGCGTGGCCCGGTCGGTCATCGACGGCCTGCGGGACGGTTCCTGGGTCGACGGCTGACCGGTCGGTTGCCGGGTGGGTCCCGGACCCGATCGGATCAGGTGAACGCGGGGGAGGCCAGGGGGACCACGAGGTCCATGGCGTCGGGGTGGTGGCGGACCACCAGGTGGTCGGCATCTCCGACGTGGTCGCCGTCGACCTGCCACGGCACGGGTCGCGTGGCCACGATCTCGGCCAGGTCGACGTCGTCGCGGACCTGGGGTCCCCCCCGGGTTCCGGTGGACCGATGGGTGGCGGACCGGGTGGTCGAGCGGAGGCCCATGGCGGCGGCCATGGTGGTGGCCAGGGTGGTCAGCGACAGGTCGGCGAAGGTGGCCACCGAGAGCGGGCCGTCAAGCGTGGCCGCGGGGGCCAGCGAGAGCCCGCGGGTCCCGAGGTAGGTGTACGGATCGGTGTTGAGGCAGGCCGCGAACACGCCCGGAACGCCCGGTCCCGCGTCGGTGCCATCCGGGGAACCGTCGGGGCCATCCTGGGGGAACGCCACCCGGAAGGCGGGGCGACGGTGGTCGTAGTGGCGGACCCAGGTGTCGATGGTTGCTGCGATGTACAGCGGATGGCCGGCGAAGCGCTTGAGGAGGCCACCACGCCGCTCCACCTGTTCGACCACCGCGGCGTCGAAACCGATGCCGGCGTGGAACAGGAAGTGGCGGTCGTTCACCGAACCCAGCCCGACCCGGCGGATGGACGCCACGTCGATGGCGTCCAGCAGGGCACCGGTGGCCTCCACGGGATCGTCGGGCAGGCCGAGGGTGCGGGCGAACACGTTGGTGGAACCGCCGGGGAGGGCGGCCAGGGCGGTGTCGGTGCCGACCAGTCCGTTGGCCGCTTCGTTGAGGGTGCCGTCGCCGCCCAGGACCACGACCACGTCGATGCCGTCGTTGGCCGCGCTCTGGGCCAGGCGGGTGGCATGGCCCCGCCGGGTGGTGGCTGACACCTCGAGGCGGTGGTCGGCCGACAGCGCCTTCTGGATGACGATCCGGGTCCGGGCCGTCACCGACGATGCCGAGGGGTTGACGATCAGGAGGACCTTCACGACGGGCCCCCGGTGTCGTCGTCGGACACGTCATCGGACATGGCCCGACACTACGACGGGTCGGGACCCGGACCGGTGGAGGACCCGGCGGAGGACCGCGGGCCGGCGGTCCGGTGACGGACGACCGTCGTGAAATCCCCGGTCGCGGTTGGTCGGGTTCCCGCTGTCGTCGGGCAGACTCCATGCCATGAACGTCGTCGTATGTGTGAAGCAGATTCCCGACCCGGCTGATCCGGGTGCGTTGGATCCCGAGACCAAGACCCTGAAGCGGGAAGTCAAGCTCATCCTGGATGAGTCGGACTCCTACGGGGTCGAGATGGGCCTGCAGTTGGTGGATGCCGCCGGTGGGGGCGAGGTCAAGCTCGTCTCGATGGCCCCCAACAACGAGGTGAGCGGCCTGCGGACCGCCCTGGCCATGGGTGCCGAGAGCGCCGTGCTGGTCAGCGACGAGGCCCTGGCCGGTTCGGACTCGCTGGGCACGGCCAAGGTGCTGGCCGCGGCGATCGCCACCTGTGAGCCGGACCTGATCCTGACGGCCACGGAGTCCAGCGACGGCTACACGGGCACCGTGCCGGTGCAGATCGCCGAACTGATGGACCTCCCGTCGGTCACCTTCGGCAAGGAGATCGAGGTCGCCGACGGCGTGGCCACCGTGAAGCGCCAGACCGAGGCCGGCTTCGACCAGGTCGAGTGCCCGCTGCCCGCCGTGGTCTCGGTGACCGCCGGCGTGGTCGAGCCCCGCTACCCCTCGTTCAAGGGGATCATGGCCGCCAAGAACAAGCCGGTCACCGAACTGGACCTGGCCGGC
>CAYWBE010000297.1:0-2019 GCA_964456295.1 uncultured Candidatus Nemicrothrix sp. | reverse complement strand
CGGAGCGGCCGGACCTCGATGCCCGGCTGGTCCATGTCGATGGCGAAGTAGGTGATGCCCTGGTGCTTGGGGGCATCGGTGTCGGTCCGAGCGATGAGCATGCCCTTCTGGGCCATGTGCCCACCGGACGTCCACACCTTCTGACCGGTGATGATCCACTCGTCGCCGTCGCGGACGGCCTTGCACTGCAGTCCGGCCAGGTCCGATCCGGCCCCCGGCTCAGAGAACAGCTGGCACCAGGCCTCGGTGCCGTCGAGGATGGGGGGCACCCAGCGTTCGACCTGCTCGGGGGTGCCGTGCACGGCGATGGTCGGGCCGGCCAGCATCAGGCCCAGGCCGGTCGGTGGGCCGACCACGTTGGCCTCGGCCATGCCGGTGAAGACCGCAGCGGTCAGGTCCCGGCCGTAGCCCCGGCCTCCGGCCTCGGGCGGCATGGCCGGTGAGGCCCACCGTCCGGCGGCCACCCGGGCCCACCACTGCTCGACGGTGATCTCGGGATCCCAGTTCTCAGCGATCCAGGCATCCAGTTCGGCGCGGACCTCGTCGGGGGTCCCGGTCGCCGCCACGGGGGTGAGGGTGTCGGTCATGGCCGGATTCTGACACGGGCCCCGGATCGATCTCCCACCGGGAAGGGCCTCCTCCGCCGGCATCGGAGGGCCCATCGCGGTGGAGCGCCGTCGCTAGGGTGGGCGACCCATCCCCCGACGCTCAGGAGGCCCGACCGGTGCGCTGGTCGTCCCTGTTCATCCCCACGCTGCGCGACGCCCCGGCCGAGGCCGAGGCGGCCAGCCACCGCCTGCTGGTCCGCGGCGGCTTCATGCGCCAGCTCCAGTCCGGCCACTACTCCATGCTGCCCCTGGGGTGGCGGGTCCACCAGAAGGTGGCCGAGGTAATCCGCCAGGAGATGGACGGCATCGGTGCCCAGGAATTCCTGCTGCCGGCCATGCACCCGGCCTCGGTGTGGCAGGCCTCGGGACGCTGGGAGTCCATGGGCGACGAGATGTTCCGCCTCACCGACCGCAAGGGTGCGGACCTGGCCCTCGGGATGACCCACGAGGAGGTGTTCGCCACCATCTCCCAGGAACTCAACTCGTACCGGGAGCTGCCCCAGCTCTGGTACCAGATCCAGTGGAAGTTCCGCGACGAACCCCGCCCCAAGTCGGGCCTGCTGCGGGTGCGCGAGTTCGCCATGAAGGACTCGTATTCGTTCGACCTCGACGACGAGGGCCTGGACCGGTCGTTCGACCTGCACCACGACGCCTACCAGCGGATCTTCCGGCGCCTGGACCTGGATGCCCGCCCGGTGGAGGCCTCGTCGGGGGCCATGGGCGGCAGCGCGTCGATCGAGTTCATGGTGGCGTCCGACGCCGGCGAGGACGACGTGGCGGTGTGCGACGGCTGTGGATACGCCGCCAACGTGGAGCGGGCCACCGCGGCCCTCGACCCGGTGGAGGACCGGCCCGGCGGTGACGCCCCGGAGGCCTTCGACACCCCGGGGGTGCGGACCATCGCCGCGCTGACCGAGCTCGGCCATCCCCCGGAGCACCAGGTCAAGACGCTGGTGTACCGGATCGACGGGGCCCTGACCCTGGTCCTGCTGCGGGGTGACCATCCGTTCCTGGAGCAGAAGTTCACCGACGCCACCGGGGCCATCGAGGTGGTACCCGCCGAGGCCGACGAGATCCGGGGCGCCCTCGGCGCGTCGCCGGGCAGCCTCGGCGCCGTCGGCGTCACCGACCTGCCCATCTACGCCGATGAGGCCCTCCGGGGCCGGTCGGGCATGACGACGGGCGCCAACGTCGACGACCAGCACCTCGAGGGCGTCGACGTGGAGCGGGACGTCGCCGTGGACCACTGGGTGGATGTCCGGGGCATCTTGGACGGCGAGGCGTGTGCCTCCTGCGGTGGACCACTGCAGGTGGTGCGGTGCATCGAGGCCGGCCACATCTTCAAGTTGGGCCGCAAGTACGCCGAGGCCATGGGCGTCACGGTGCTCGACGGCGAGGGCGTGAACCGGGT
>CAYWBE010000296.1:0-2021 GCA_964456295.1 uncultured Candidatus Nemicrothrix sp. | reverse complement strand
CGGATCTTGTTGACCACGATGGTGGCCAGGGCCTCGCCCTCGACGTCCTCGGCGAGGATGAGCAGCGGGCGGTTGGTCTGCATGACCTTCTCGAGGGCCGGCACCAGGTCGCGCACGGCGGTGATCTTGGAACCCACGAACAGGATGTACGGGTCCTCGAGGACGGCTTCCATTCGGTCGGGGTCGGTCACGAAGTACGGCGAGATGTAGCCCTTGTCGAAGCGCATGCCCTCGACGAGGTCCATCTCCATGCCGAAGGTCTGGCCCTCCTCGACGGTGATGACGCCGTCCTTGCCCACCTTGTCGATGGCCTCGGAGATCATGGCGCCGATCTCGGCATCGGCGGCCGAGATGGCGGCCACGTTGGCGATCTGGTCCTTGTCGCTGGACACGTCCTGGGCCGAGCCCCGGATGGAGTCCACGGCAGCGGCCACCGCGGCCTCGATGCCCTTCTTGATGGACATCGGGTTGGCGCCGGCGGCCACGTTGCGCAGGCCCTCGCGGACCATCGACCAGGCCAGCACGGTGGCCGTGGTGGTGCCGTCACCGGCGACGTCGTCGGTCTTCTTGGCGACCTCCTTGACCAGTTCGGCGCCGATGCGCTCGTAGGGGTCCTCGAGGTCGATCTCCTTGGCGATGGAGACGCCGTCGTTGGTGATGGTGGGGGCGCCCCACTTCTTCTCGAGGACGACGTTGCGACCCTTCGGGCCGAGGGTGACCCGCACGGCGTCGGCCAGCTGGTTCATGCCCCTCTCGAGGGAGCGGCGGGCCGTCTCGTCGAACGTGATGATCTTGGCCATCGGAAATGCCTCTCAGTCAGGTACTTCGGTCGATCGGATGGGCCAGCAGTGCATGGGCGCGACCGCTGGCACTCTCTTGCTACGAGTGCCAATCCAACCAGCGGATCAGCGGTTTTCCAACGTCGGAGCGCCTGCCGGATTACCGGTCGGCAGGCCACCGTCGGCCGCTGGGCGGCCGACCGGAAACCAGCCTCAGCCCCCGGCGACGGCCGGGACGATGGCCACCGTGCCGCCCTCGGGCACCGCGGTGTCCAGGCCGTCCATGAACCGGACGTCCTCGTCGCTCACGAACACGTTCACGAAGCGGCGCAGGGCGCCGGACTCGTCGGTGATCCGCTCGGTGAACCCGGGGTGGGCGGCGTCCAGGGCGGCCAGGGCTTCGCCCACGGTGCCGGCCTCGACCTCGACCTCGGGACTACCTGCGGTCAGCGGACGGAGGGTGGTGGGGATGCGGATGGTGACGGCCATGGCCGGAACGCTATCGACGGTCCAGCGCATCGGACACGGCGGCCTCCACGACCTCCTCCACCAGCGCCGTCGGCTCGCCCATGGCCCGGTCCATCCCGAACCGGTCCGACAGCGACACCACGCCGGCCCGACCGGCCACCTCCGGCTCGGCGCCCCCGACGACGACCATCAGGGGCACGCCGGCCGCTGCGGCGTAGACCCCCACGCCCCCGACGACCTTGCCGTCATAGGAGGTGGCGTCCAGCCATCCCTCACCGGTGACCACCAGGTCGGCGTCGGCCACGTGCTCGTCGAGCCGGAGTTCCTCGGCGACCAGGTCGATCCCGTCGACCAGCTCGGCACCCATGGCGGCCAGCCCACCGGCCAGCCCACCGGCCGCCCCGGCCCGGCCCATGGTCGAGACGTCGACGTCGAACCGCTCCCGGTAGACCTGCACCAGGCGGTCGAGACGACCGTTCAGCAGTCGGACGTGGGCGTCGGTGGCCCCCTTCTGCGGGCCGAACACCTCGGCGGCGTCGGCGAACCGGGTCCGGACGTCGCACGCCACCAGGATCTCCACGCCCCGGTAGCGGGCCGGAGATCCCATGGCGTCGACGGCCCCCAGGCCACCGTCGGTGGTGGCTGATCCACCCATGCCGACGACCACCCGCCGGGCGCCGGACTCCACGGCGTTCAGGATCAACTCGCCCACCCCGGCGGTGGTGGCGTCCAGCGGGTGGTTGCCATCGGCGCCACCGGCCAGCTCCAGGCCGG
>CAYWBE010000295.1:0-2022 GCA_964456295.1 uncultured Candidatus Nemicrothrix sp. | reverse complement strand
GCCTGCACCTACCCGTACACCTTCTGGGCCACCTACGCGAACAGCGCCCGGTTCAGGTCCTTCCGGGAGAAGTACGGGATCACGGTGGCCGACCTCCAGGTGGCCGGCACCACCTCCCGGCTGGACGAGGCCGGCTGGCAGCAGGCCCGGGCCGACAACGCCCTCACCGCGGCGTTCGCCATGTCCGACGACGACATCGAACGGCCGCTGGCCACCCCGTGGATCATGGTGGGCTCCGACGCCATCCTGGAGCGACCCCACAACAACCATCCCCGGGCCTCGGGCTGCTTCAGCCGGGTACTGGGCCACTACGTCCGCGACCGGGGCGTGCTGTCCCTGCCCGATGCCCTGGCCAAGATGACCATCCTCCCGGCCCGACTCCTGGAGGGACGGAGTCCCGACATGGCACGCCGGGGCCGCCTCTCGGCCGGTGCGGCGGCCGACGTGACGGTGTTCGACCCGGCCACCATCGCCGACCGGGCCACCATCGAGAAGACATGGCTGCCATCGGTCGGGGTGCACCACGTGGTGGTCGGCGGACAGGTCGTCCGGCGGGAGGGTGCCAACGACCAGTCGGTACGGCCGGGTGTGCCGATCCTCAGCCGGACCGGCGCCGCGTGAACGAACCCATCCATCCCCTGTTCCGGTCCGAGCGTCGGATCGCCTGGGTCCTCCAGGTGGTCATCGTGGTGGCCATGGTCGGCCTGCTGGTCGCCGACCTGGTTGGCGACCCGACCGACACCGATCCGACGGACGCCCACCGGGCACCGACGACCACCGTCACCCCGGCCGACAGGTCCCCGACTGACGGAACCCGGACCGGGACGTCCCCCACCGACCCCAGTCCCTCAGACGGTCGGGACGACCCGGTCACCACGGTGTCGCCGACCACGTCGCCGCCGGCCCGGACGTTCACCCTGGTGGCCACCGGGGACATCATCAGCCACGGCGCGGTGGCCGAACGAGCGGCCACCGCCGCCCGGGAGGCCGGTGGTGACGGCTGGGACTTCACCCCGCTGTTCGCCCGCATCCGACCGATCATCGCCGGCGCCGACCTGGCCCTCTGCCACCTCGAGAGCCCACTGTCCATGGACGACGACGACCTGAGCTTCCGGGGGACGTTCCGGGTCCCCTCGTCGCTGGCCGACGCCATCGCCGGTGCCGGCTACGACGGCTGCTCGCTGGCCTCCAACCACGCCCTGGACTCCGGTCCATCCAGCGTCACGGCCACCCTGCACCACCTGCGTCGCGTCGGGCTGGCCACCGTCGGCATGGCCGACGCCGCGGAGGCCGCCGGCCCGGCCTGGTTCTCCCCCGGTGGGATCCGGGTGGCCCACCTGTCGGTCACCGACCTCGTCAACGGGCGGGAACTGCCCGTCGACCCGGCGTGGATGGTCCCCCACCTCGACGTGGACCGGGTGATCGCGGAGGCCGCGGCGGCCCGGGGCGACGGCGCCGAATTCGTGGTGGTGAGCGTCCACTGGGGTGAGGAGTACCGGGCCGACCCCACCGATGGCCAGCGGTCGGCGGCCGAGCGCCTGCTGGCCGCCCCCGAGGTGGACCT
Organism: uncultured Candidatus Nemicrothrix sp.; assembly: GCA_964456295.1. Lineage (GTDB taxonomy): Bacteria > Actinomycetota > Acidimicrobiia > Acidimicrobiales > MedAcidi-G1 > UBA9410. The sequence continues at coordinate 458 of CAYWBE010000295.1, read as the reverse complement.
GGTGCTGGGCCACCACGCCCACGTGGTCCAACCCGTGGTCCGCCACGACGGTGACGCCGTGGCGTACGGGCTCGGCAACCTCCTCACCAACCAGCCCGGCGACGAGGCCAACCCGTGCCGGTCCTGCCCGCCGGAGACCCAGGACGGCCTGATCGCCTGGTTCCAGGTCACCGGAGCCCCCGACGGTGCCCGGATCACCGACGCCGGCTACGTCCCGACCTGGGTGGACCGCACCACCACCCACCAGGTGGTGCCCATCGGCGTCGACGCCCCCGCACACGTCGATCCCGCAACGCTGGCCGAATCGGCGGCGCGGACCGCGACGGTCGTCGAACCGGCCCTGCGACGCCTGGCGTTCACCTCGGGCTGACACCCTCCCGGTGCCGGCATCGCTCAAGTAGGATGCCGGGGTCCATCAAGGATCCGTTCCCGTCAGGAACGCCTACCGACGACCCCGT
>CAYWBE010000294.1:0-2034 GCA_964456295.1 uncultured Candidatus Nemicrothrix sp. | reverse complement strand
GCCAGAAGATGTGGACCACCATGGCCCACGAGGCCGACTGGGTGATCCTGCTGACCAGGACCAACCCGGACGTGCCCAAGCACAAGGGCCTCACCATGTTCCTGGTGCCCATGGACCTCCCGGGCATCGAGATCCAGCCCGTGCCCACCATGGCAACCGAACGCACCAACGCCACGTTCTACGACGGCGTGCGGGTCGACGATCGGTGGCGCCTCGGCGAGGTGGACGGCGGCTGGGCCGTCATGGGCGTCGCCCTGGCCTTCGAACGGGGCGTCATGGGCGGCACCAACCCCGCCGTGCCCCTGCTACGCCATGTCCGGGACTGGGCCGTCGAGGCACCGTCACCCGACGGCGGCCGGATGGTCGACGACCCGCTGCTCCGGGAGCGCCTGGCCCGCACGGCCATGGCCAACCAGGTGTCCCAGCTGCTGACCCTCCGGGCGGCGTGGATCGCGGCGACCGGCGGCCTCCCGGGGCTCGAGGGCTCCATGGCCAAGCTGTACGCCACCGAGCGGTACCAGCAGGCCGTGGGCTGGTTCCAGCAGATGGCAGCCTCCGACGGCCTGCTGTCGTTCGGCGTGGACGGCTCGGCCGCCGACGGCTGGATCGACTACGACGGCCGACACTCCCCGGTGACCACCATCTACGGCGGCACCACCGAGATCAACCGCAACAACGTGGCCGAGCGGCACCTGGGGCTCCCCCGCTCCCGCTGAACCCTTGACCGGTCCCGTCCTCCCGGCGGGACGGATGCCTCGCTGACCGGAACCCGTCAGTCCAGGAGCCTGCTCCGCAGCTCCGCGATCCGCTGGTCGCTGAAGCCGAAGCCGTCCCGGAACATGGACTCGGCGCCACCCCAGTGCCCGTCCACGGCCTCCATCTGGCCCACCACCGCATCCTCGGAGACCTCGACGAACGGCCGCATCAGCTCCATGGCGCCCGGTGTCACGAAGCCCGACCCCACCATGCCGGCCACCCGCCCGGCCATTCCCCGGTTGCTCTCCAGGTAGTGGGCCACCACGGCGTCGGGCTCCACCCCCAACACCATCAGCAGGGCCGTACCCACCCAGCCTGCCCGGTCCTTGCCGGCCGAGCAGTGCCACACCAGTGGCCAGTTGTCCGGATCGGTGACCACGTCCAATACCCGGGCGAAGACGGCCACCCGTGCAGGATCGGTGACCAGCTTGGCCGCCCCACCCACCGCGATGGCCTGCGCCCGACCATCGGACCACCGTTCGTTCATCTCGGCCTCGTCGCCCCGCTCCAGGATGGCCCGGATGTCAGCCCCCAGACCGGCGTCGTCGGGGACAGCCACCGGCCGTTCGACCACCCCGTCAGGGACCAGGTCCGGCCCATCAGCCGCCAGGTCGACGGGGTTCCGCAGGTCGACCACCGTCCGGATGGCCAGGGCCTCCAAACGGGCCAGGTCGGCGGTGGTGGCCCGACCCAGGTGACCGGACCGCCACAGGAGGCCACCGGCCGTGGTGCGGCCGTCCGTGGTCTCCAACCCACCAATCCCCCGGAAGTTGGCCACCTCGTCCATCACCGGGATCGGATCATCACTGGTGGGCCACATCCGCACATGGTGGCACCCCGGCCCTACCATCGGACCCATGGGCAACGGAACCGCACCCAACCTCCTGGTCGACGACCCGCGCCCCGGCGTCCGTCGCCTCACCCTGAACCGTCCCGAGAAGCGGAACGCCCTGGACAACGCCCTCCGGGGCGCCCTGCTGGACGCCCTACGCGACGCTGATCGCGACGACGCCGTCCACGTCACCATCCTGCGGGGGGCCGGACCGTGCTTCTCCTCGGGCTACGACCTCGGCTCGGACCTCAGCGCCGATCGCCCCTCGTACACGCCGGGCGGTGACGGCACGTGGCCCCGCCACGTCACCGACGGGTGGCTGTCCCTGTGGGACCTGGCCAAGCCGGTGATCGCCCAGGTCCACGGCTACGCCATGGCCGGCGGATCGGAACTGGCCGCGGCCTGCGACCTCGTCTACCTGGCCGACGACGCCACCATCTCCCATC
>CAYWBE010000293.1:0-2041 GCA_964456295.1 uncultured Candidatus Nemicrothrix sp. | reverse complement strand
ACCACGAAGACGGCCAGGTCGGCGGCCGCCATGGCACCCACCGCCTCGCCGGCAAAATCGAAGGTGCCCGGCGTGTCCAGCAGGTTGATCTTGTGGTCGTGCCACTCGAGGGTGGCCAGGGCGGTGGTCAGGGAGTGACCGACCTCCTTCTCCTCGGGCTCGTGGTCGCACACCGTCGACCCGTCCTCGACCCGCCCCACCCGGGGCACCGCTCCGGCCCGGTAGAGCATCGCCTCGGCCAGGGAGGTCTTCCCCGAGCCGGGCGGCCCCACGAGGACCACGTTGCGGATCCGATCCGGCGCGAAGGCCTTCACGGCACACCTCCTCCGCCAGCGGGTCGGTCACCCTCGCCGCCGGCTCCGTTCGACGTGGGCCGCGACCGTAGCCCCGCACGGGCAGCCTGACCAGAGCCACATCACAGGCTGATCCGGTCACGTCCGTGCAGGTCGGCGACGATCCCCCACCGACGGCCCGCCCGGGGCCTACCGTTTTCCCATCGCCGACGCCCGACGTACCGACCCACGACGCACCTACGTCCTGGATACCTCGGCGCTGCTGTCGGACCCGCTGGCCTTCAGCCGCTACGGGGACCACGACGTGGTGCTCCCGGTGGTCGTACTCGACGAGTTGGAGGGCAAGCGCAACCACCCGGAGCTGGGATGGGCGGCCCGCACCACGCTGCGGTCCCTCGAGGAGATGCGCCTCCACCACGGCGACCTGCAGAGCCCCATGGCCGCCAACGATGACGGCGGGACCGTCCGGGTGGAGTTGAACCACCGGGACCCGAGCCACCTGCCCGAGTCGCTACAGGGCACGTCCAACGACCACCGCATCCTGGCCGTGGCATCGTCCCTGGCCGCCGAGGGCGCCGACGTCACCCTGGTCTCCAAGGATCTGCCGCTGCGCCTCCGGGCGTCCATGGCCGGCGTAGGAGCGGACGACTACCACCCGGTCGGGGCCGGCGGCGGCGACCGCCACCGCACCGGGTTCGAGGAACTCCCGGCCAGCGGCAACGTCATCGACGAGTTGTACCGCGAGGGCGTGGCCGACCTCGACGAGGCCCGGGACCTTCCGTGCCACACCGGCCTCGCCCTGACCAACGGATCGCAGTCAGTGCTGGCCCGGGTCCACGGCGACAAGAGGCTCCGGCGGGTGGACGCCGACCTGGAGCTGTTCGGGGTCCGGGGCCGCAACGCCGAGCAGCGCATCGCCCTCGACCTGCTGGCCGACCCGTCGATCGGCGTGGTCAGCCTGGGAGGCCAGGCCGGCACCGGCAAGAGCGTGCTGGCCCTGGCCGCTGGCCTGGAGTCGGTGGTGGAACGCCGGGCCCACCGACGGGTCGTGGTGTTCCGTCCCCTGTTCGCGGTCGGCGGCCAGGACCTCGGCTACCTGCCGGGGACCGAGAACGAGAAGATGTCGCCCTGGTCGGCCGCCGTGGTCGACGCGCTGGAAGCCGTCACCGAGCGCCACGTGGTCGAGGAGCTCATGGAGGAGGGGCTGCTCGAGACCCTCCCACTGACCCACATCAGGGGCCGCACGCTGACCGACACCTGGGTGGTCATCGACGAAGCCCAGAACCTGGAACGGTCGGTGCTGCTCACCGCACTCAGCCGGATCGGCCCCAACAGCCGGGTGGTGCTGACCCATGACGTGGCCCAACGGGACAACCTGCGGGTCGGTCGCCACGACGGCGTCCTGACGGTGGTCGACGATCTCATGGGCCACCCGCTGTTCGCCCACCTGACCCTGACCCGGTCGGAACGCTCCCCGGTGGCCGGCCTGGTCACCGGCCTGCTCGAGACCGAGCCCCTCAGCCTGGGCTGAGTCGACCGGTAGGGCCAGCCGACGGGGCGAACCGGCGCCGCCATCGGCCATCAACCGGTTCCGTAGGATCGGCGGCCATGGATTCCCCGGACCAGCCGACCGGCCGGCGTCGTCTCGCCGCCCTCGTCGACAACGGCCCCTCCTGGTCGGAACTGGCATCGCTGGCCGTCCCACTGGTCGCCGTGCTGGTCCCGGTGGCCCGCATGCTGGGCACGGC
>CAYWBE010000292.1:0-2043 GCA_964456295.1 uncultured Candidatus Nemicrothrix sp. | reverse complement strand
GCCCGCTGGCGATCAGGCCCGCTGGCCGGTCGTGTCGAGGGCACCCGTAGGGTCGCCCACATGTCGACCGGCCGCCCGTCCGCACCCGGTCGGCGGTATCCGGCGCTGGCCTACCGCAACTACCGGTTGTTCTGGACCGGTGGGGTGCTCACCAACAACGGCCGGTGGACCCAGTACGTGGCCACCTACTGGATCGTGTACCAGATCACCGAGTCAGCGGCCTGGGTGGGTGCTGCCGCCTTCTCCTCGTTCATCCCGATGCTCCTGACCAATCCGGTGGCCGGCCACGTCTCGGACCGGTTCGACCGTCGGAAGGTGCTCCTGTGCACCAACTCGGCCTGTTCGGTGCTGGCCGTCCTGATGGCGGCTGCGTGGGGGGCCGGGGTGCGGAGCATCGGCATCTGGATGGTCCTGCTGCTGGCCGGTGGCTTCGTCTACGGGATCCAGTTGCCGACCTGGCAGTCGTTCGTGGCCGAGTGCGTACCCCGGGAGCACCTCCGCAACGCCATCACCCTCAACTCCACCCAGTTCAACGCGGCGCGGACCTTCGGCCCGGCCCTCGGCGGGGTGCTGATCGGGACGGTGGGGCCCGGCTGGGCCCTGTTCGTGGCCGCCGCCTGCTACGGCCCGGTCCTGGCCGCCCTGTCCATGATCCGGGCTGGTGACCTGTTCCGCCCCGACCGGTCGGCCGAGCCGGCCCCCGGTGCGACCGGGGAGCGAGGCGCCGACCACGCGCCGTCGATCCTGGACGACTACCGGGATTCGGTCCGCTACGTCCTGGCCTCTCCGGGCATCCGGGTGGCCATCGGGACCACCGCCCTGGTGTCGACCATGGGCCAACCGGTGGTCCAGCAGATCGTGGTGTTCGCCGAGGAGGTGTTCGAGGTCTCGCCGTTCTGGTTCGGGATGCTGGGTTCGGCCCAGGGGTTGGGCGCGCTGCTGGCCGCGCCACTGGTCGTCGGCGAACTCGGCCAGGTCAGGCGCTCCAGGATCCAGGTCGTGGCCACCTGTGGCTACGGCGTGGCCCTCATGCTCTTCGCCGCTGCACCGGTCTTCTGGATGGGGTTCGTGGGGCTGGGCCTGATCGGGTGCATGCACCTGGGATCGGCGTCCAACCTGAACTCGACGGTGCAACTCCAGGTGGACGACGCCATTCGCGGCCGGGTCATGGCCCTCTACCTGATGGGCGTCCTGGGGGTGTCGCCGTTCGCCAACCTGGCCATGGGGGCGGCCATCTCGCTGTTCGGTCCGCGTCCGGTGGTGGCCGCCGCCGGCCTGGTGGTGCTGGTCGGCGGTGTGTTCCTCCACCTGACGGGCAGGTTCCGCCTTCTCGATGCCGGCTGATCGACCGTCAGGAGTTCAGTCGTCGTCGAACTCGGCCCGGTGGGCCTGGCCGACGTCGCAGTCGTCATAGGCGGGGCACCACCGGCACGGTGGCCCCGGAACGCGATCGGCCTCCCGGCCTCCGTGGCGGAGCTGGACCAGGCGGCCGACGCCGTCGGCCACCCGGGCCACGGTTGCCTCGAGCGTCTCGACGGTGACCGCCTCGGAGACGGCGTGGCCCCGGTCCAGGTAGTACGAGGAGAGCATCCGGGGCGGCACCCCGATGCGGAGCGTCTCGACCAGGGCGTAGAACCGGAGGTCCTCGCGGTGGAGGGGGAGCGAGGTGCCGGTCTTGAAGTCCACGATGACCTTGCCCGCCGTCCGGCCCCGGGCCGCGCCCAGGCTGAGGTCGACCTTCCCGTCGAGGATGACCCGGCCGTCGCAGAGCTCGGCCCGGAGACGCGACTCGGTGACCGGACGCCATGCCGGGCGGAGCGGAGGCCAGCACTCGAGGAACTTGGTGAACGAGTCCACGGCCAGGGAACGCAGCTCGGCCCGCTCGGCTTCGGACACGCCCTGGAGCCAGTGGCCCAGCCCGCGGTCCTCGGCCTCGAGCCGGGCCAGGGCCTCGTCGACCAGGGTGGGCGGTTCGAACTCGCGGCGCCAGTGGACGGCCAACTCGATGGCCTTGTGGACCACCGAGCCGCGGGCGATGGGGAC
>CAYWBE010000291.1:0-2049 GCA_964456295.1 uncultured Candidatus Nemicrothrix sp. | reverse complement strand
TGCTCTGGTACTACGCCTTCTTCCTCGCCCCCTCGGGCAATCCGGACCGCATGGAGGATCGTGCGTGGCCCGAGGCCGCCCAGCACCGCTGCCTGGCCGCCCGCGACGAGATCTCCGTGCTGCCCACGGCCCGCCAGGCGTCGACCCCCGCCGAGCGGGCCCGGGACCTGGACCGGGCCACCCGGGTCGTCCGAGTGATGGTCGACGACCTCGGCCGGATCCCCGGCGGCACCGACCACGACCGGGTCCTGGTCGCCCACTGGCTGGACGACTGGGAGGTGTACGTCGCCGACCGCCTGAACCACGCTGAACGGCTCCGGACCGAGGGGGACGTGAAGCCACTGATGACGGCCCTGCCCAGCGGCGCGGGGAGCGTGCTGGAACGGATGAACGGCTTCGCCCGGGTCAACGACATGGAGGCCTGCCTGGACCCGGGGGACATGTAGGCCCGGGCCTCAGGCCCCCAGCTCCTCCAGCCGCTCCAGGGCCCGGTCCGCCAGGCGCAACAGGCCCTCGTCGACCCCCAGGCCCCCGAGGTCGGCGACGGCCACCCACCGCAACGCCTCGGACTCGTGGTTGCCGACCGGCACCGACCCCGGTGGGGCCACCACCAGGTACCGCACGTCATGGTGCTCGTGGGCGTCCTCGTGCGGCGGGTCCACCACGTGGACGTCGAGGTCCACCGGTGGTTCCACCACCCGGAGTCCGGCGATGCCCGTCTCCTCGATGGCCTCCCGCAGGGCCACCCGGGCCAGGTCGGCGTCCCCGTCGGCGTGGCCACCGGGCTGCAGCCAACGCTGCAGCTTGGTGTGGAACAGCACCAGGACCCGACGGTCCGACGGATCCACCACGAGGGCCGAGCCGGTCAGGTGGCCCGGACGGCACCGCCGGTCCAGCACGCCGTGGCCCGGGCTGGGCCCGGGGGGCCTGTCGTCCACGAGGGCCAGGATCCGGTCGCGTTCCGGACCGGCCGGCCCGGTCGCCACGGCCGGTCGCGGGTCGTCGACGACCCGGTCCGCCAGGTCGGCCTCGCCCGCTCCGAGTGTCCCCGTCACCCGCCCAGGTGGGCCCGGATGGCCTCGGGCGGCGGGATGGGCACGTGATCGCCCACCGACACCCCCACGTAGTAGACGGTGGCCGTGAGCACCAGGCGATCCCCCACCCGGGCCTCGAAGGCCACGTCGAACGAGGTGGTCCCCCACCGCACCACCTCGGCGCCGATGGTCAGGATGTCGTGCACGCCGGCCGAACCGTGCCAGGTCAGGTCGGCACGCCGGAGCATGATCTCCCAGCCCGTCTCCTCGAAGTCCCCGTCCAGGCTGCGCAGCCAGGTGTCGGACACGTCGTCCAGGTACGCCAGGTAGTGGGCGTTGAACACCACGCCCTGGGCGTCGACCTCGCCGTACCGGACCCTGATGTCCTGGCTGTAGCCCATGGTCCGGCGGCCCCGGTCAGGCGCCGAGCCGGGTCCGCTGGGCGTCCAGGCACGCCGCGAACCGGTCCCGCTGGACGGCCACCGGTTCGGGGCCGGCACCACCGGGGGTGGTCCGCCGCCGGACGGCCACGCCGGGGGCCAGCAGGGCCGCCGCCTCGGCACCCAGCCGGTCGTCGGCCGCCACCAGGTCGGCCAGCGTTCCCTCGCCGGCCAGCGCTGCCCGCACCAGGGTGCCGACGATGGCGTGCGCCTCGCGGAACGGGGTGCCACCTGCCACCAGGTACTCGGCCAGGTCCACGGCCGCCGCGTAGGGGCTGTCGGCCGCCTCGGCCATCCGGTCGGTCCGCAACTCGAGGGTGGACACCATCCCGTCGAGGGCCAGCAGGGTCAGCCGGACGGTGTCGCACGCGTCGAAGAGCGGTTCCTTGTCCTCCTGGAGGTCCTTGTTGTAGGTGAGCGGCAGGCCCTTGAGGGTGGTCAGCAAGCCCGTCAGGTGGCCGATGAGCCGCCCCGCCTTGCCCCGGGCCAGCTCGGCGATGTCCGGGTTCTTCTTCTGGGGCAGCATCGACGACCCGGTGGAGAAGGCATCGTCCAGGCCCACGAACCCGAACTCG
>CAYWBE010000290.1:0-2049 GCA_964456295.1 uncultured Candidatus Nemicrothrix sp. | reverse complement strand
CCGGTGTCGCCGGCCGTCTGGTGGACCACCTCGATGCCGGTGGCCTCGGTGAAGGCGGCCAGCGTCCCCTCCGACACCCAGAAGGAGTCATGGGTGATGAGGGTGACCGGACCGGTCGGCGCCGCCGCTACCTCCGTGGTGGCCACGCCCCCCGAGCTGAGGGGCACCGCCGTGGTGGCGTCGTCACCGCCACAGGCCGACGCCCCGAGGAAGCCCAACGAAATGAGCAGGGGAACCGCCACACGGAACACGGGATCTCCCTTCGCCGGCATTACCCGGAGCAGGTTCAGGTCGGGTCGACAACACCCCCTCCCGTCGGTCGACGGGAGGGCCGCTGCCCTCTCAGCCCGGCATCAGGTCCGAGCTCCCCGGTCGGTTGTCGACGGCGAGGCTAGTCCCGGCCGCCGGCACCCGCCTCAGCCCGGGTGGACCAGCACCCGCCTCACCCCAGGGGGAACTCGACGACGGCCCGGGTGTCGGCCGACGAGGCGCCGAGGTGGATCCGGTGGATCCCCGGATCGACCACCCAGCCGGCGTCGGTCCGGCGTTCCTGCCCGGCACCGGCGGCCACCGGCGACGAATCGGCCCGCTCGGCATGCGTCGGGTCACCCGGGTCCCAGTAGGCGAACGCCCGGTGGTCCAGCACCAGTTCGACCCGTCGCTCCTCACCGGGAGCCAGTCGCACCTTGGCCAACCCCCGTAGCTCCCGGAGCGGTCGCGACAGCCGGGGGGCGTCGCATCCCACGTAGGCCTGCACCACCTCCGAACCCGCCCGGTCGCCCACGTTTCGCACCGGCACCGTCACCACCACGGGGCGGCCCGCCTCCAGGTCGGCCACCGTGGCGGGACCGTCCACCACCGGGGTCCCCCACTCGAAACGGGTGTAGGAGAGGCCGTGTCCGAACGGGAACGCCACGTCGATCCCCCGGGCCTCGTACCAGCGGTAGCCGGTGAACAGCCCCTCGCCGTAGACCACCCGTCCGTTCTCCCCCGGGTAGTGGAGGAAGGCCGGGGTGTCAGCCAGACGGTGGGGAACCGTGGTGGGCAGTCTCCCCGACGGTTCGTCGTCGCCCACCAGCACGTCGACCAGGGCGTCGGCCATCTCCTGGCCGCCGAACCACGTGGCCAGCACGGCCGTGGCCCCGTCGGCCCAGTCGCTGGTCACCACCCCTCCGGTGTTGACCACCACCACGGTGCGCTCGTTGGCCGCACACACCCGTCGGACCAGTTCGGGCTGGTCGCCGGGCAGGTCCATGGAGTCACGGTCCCGGCCCTCGGTCTCCCAGTCCAGGTTGGTGCCCACCACCAGCACCACGGCATCGGCCCCGGCCGCCGCGGCGACCGCCCGGTCCATGAGGTCGTCGGCCACCGGGGTCTGCAGGCCCACCTTGACCCCGCCCAGGAACGCCGCACCGTCCGACGTCCACTCCACCACGACGTCCACCGGCGTACCCGCCACCAGGGTCACCTCGCCGACCCGTTCGGCGCTCCCGAATCCGAAGAACTCGTCGCCGGGGCCCATGGGGTCGTCCACGCCGTCCACCACCACCTCGCCGTCGACCAGCAGGCGGGACCGACCGCTCTGCACGAGGGCCAGCACGTGCACGCCGTCGACCACCGGTGTGAACCGGGTCGACGCCCGGAACGAGCACGACTGCAGGTCGGTGACACCGGGGGCGGAATCGAAGTGGAGGAGGCGGCCGTCGCGGAACGAGCGGGTTCCCACCACGGGCCCGGTGAGGTCCACGGTGTCGAAGTACTCGACGGCGAAGCCCCGGTCGCCCGCCGCGGTGGTCGTGGCTCGGCCACCCAGTGGACGGGTCGACCGTTCGGTGACCGTGCCCGGCTCGTGTACGACCTCCATCCGGTCGCCCAGACGATCCACGATGGCGTCCAGCGGGGCCGTCTCGTGCTGGGCCACCAGGGCGGCCGACCCGCCACCCATGATCATGGCCGTCGCCGCGTTGGGCCCGATCACGGCCAACCGCCCGATACCGGCCGGGTCCAGGGGCAGCAGCGGACGGGCACCGGGGTCGTCGGATCCGTCCC
>CAYWBE010000289.1:0-2058 GCA_964456295.1 uncultured Candidatus Nemicrothrix sp. | reverse complement strand
CCGAGGTCGGTGAGGATGTCGCCGAACAGGTTGTCGGTGACGATCACGTCGTACTGCTGCGGAGACTGCACGAAGTAGATGCAGGCCGCGTCGACGTGGTTGTAGGCCGTCTCGACGTCGGGATACTCCGCCGCCACCTCGTTGAAGGTCCGCTCCCAGAGGTCGCCGGAGAACGTGAGCACGTTGGTCTTGTGGACCAGCGTGAGGTGGCGACGCCGGGTCATGGCCAGGTCGAAGGCGAACCGGACGGCCCGCTCCACGCCGTGCCGGGTGTTCACCGAGCCCTGGGTGGCGATCTCGTGTGGGGTATCCCTGCGGAGGAAGCCACCCTCGCCGGCGTACGTCCCCTCGGTGTTCTCACGCACCACCCGGAAGTCGATGCCGTCGGCCGGCAGCACGAAGGGTCGGAGGTTGACGTACAGGTCGAGTTCGAACCGCATCTTGAGCAGCAGACCGCGCTCGATCAGGCCCGGTGGGACCTCGGGGGTTCCCACGGCACCCAGGTACAGGGCGTCCAGGCCCCGCCACTCGTCCAGGATCTCGTCGGGCAGCACGGTCCCGTCACGCCCGTAGCGGGCGCCACCGAGGTCGTACTCGACGGTATCCAGGGCGACCCCGGCCGCCTCGATGACCTTCAGGCCCTCGGCGATGACCTCGGGGCCGATGCCGTCGCCGCCGATGATGCCGATGCGGTGCGTCATGGGGGGTCTCCTGCGGAACTCGGGGGAATCGGGGTGGATGGGCGGGGTGGGAACGAAAAAACCGCCCACCGAGGTGGACGGTCGGGGCGCACACCGGGGAGGTGTGCGCTAGCGAATGATGATCACCCGGGGTCGGTCGTTCACGGCGACAAGTGTACCGCTCCGGCGTCGCGGCTGGTCAAGCGGGTATCGCCGCTCCGGTGGCTGGTACTCCGTGGCTGGCCCGGGACCCGTGGCTACCCTCGCGGGATGGCTGACGCGCACCAACTCTCCCAGGAGGCCCACGATCGGCTCGCCGCCGAGTTCGAGGACCTGACCACCCGAGGACGGATCGACATCGCCCGCAAGATCGAGACGGCCCGGGAACTCGGTGACCTGTCCGAGAACGGCGACTACCACGCCGCCAAGGAGGAGCAGGGGAAGATGGAGGGCCGGATCCTCCACCTCGAGAGCATCCTCGAGAAGGCCGAGATCGTGGAACTGTCCGAGGGCAGCGTGGACATGGTCGCACCGGGAACCATCGTGGCCGTCGTCTACGAGGGCGACGACGAGCCCGAGCGGATGCTGGTCGGCTCCATCGAGGAACAGCGTGACGACGTGCTGGTCGTCTCGCCCGGCTCGCCGCTCGGCGAGGCCCTGCTGGGCTCGGCGGTGGGCGACACCGTGTCGTTCGAGGCTCCGGGCGGGATGTTGGCCGTCGAGGTCGTAGCCATCGAGCGATGACCGGTTCGGCGTCACCGGACCGGACTCCCGGTGCCCCACCGTGGTCCCGGGTCGACCTCCCGGGACACGGCACCATCGAGGTCCGCGACTCAGGTCCCGTCGCGGGGCCGGCGATCCTCCTGCTGCACGGCTGGACGGCCAGCGCCGACCTCAACTGGTGTCGCACCTACAAGCCCCTCGGTGAATGGACGGCCACCCGGCAGGGCGGTCGGGCACGCCTGGTGACCTGGGACCAGCGTGGCCACGGTGGCCGGGGGCTCCGCACCGGTGCGACGACGACCATCGACGACCTGGCCGACGATGCGGCGGCCATCCTCGGAGCCCTGGGAATCGGACGGGTGGTGGCCGTCGGCTACTCCATGGGTGGGGCGGTCGCCCAGGCCCTCTGGCGACGGCACCCCGACGTCGTGGCCGGGATGGTGCTGGGCGCCACCGCGGCACGCTTCGCCGTGGACGATCCACAACGACGCGACTTCGCCATGATCGGTCGGGGGATCAGGCCGGCCCGCCTCCTGGAGACCATCGGCGCGGGCCGAACGGCCTGGCGGTGGGCCCGCTGGCTCGGCGACCGCCGTGCCGGCAGGGCAACCAGCATCGGGGACGCCGCCTTCGACGAGTGGGCGTGGGACGAGAC
>CAYWBE010000288.1:0-2071 GCA_964456295.1 uncultured Candidatus Nemicrothrix sp. | reverse complement strand
CCGTACATGGAGGCCAACTTCCTCGTCTCCACCTACAACCTGCCGTGGGGCTCCAGCTCCTCGCCGGGCATGGTCCAGATGGAGCAGGAGATGCTGGCCGCCCGGCCGGACAACGTCATCTCTGATGCGTACGTCGTCGGCTGGCTGGAGGGCATGGCCGCCCACCAGATCCTGGAGCAGGCGGCCAAGAACAAGGACATGACCCGTGCCGGGGTCGTGGCCGCGGCCAACCAGGTGACCGTCGACTACGGCGGCCTGACGCCGAACCAGAGCTGGAGCGGCACGCCGGGCGAGAACGTCGTCAAGAGCAGCGTGCTCTTCTCGCTCGACACGTCGATCTACACGCCTGAGGCGACTGTCGCCGAGGGCGGAAGCCTGGGTTCGGTGCTGGTCGAGGAGGCCTACATGGGCTCCGTCGCCGCAGGGCACGAGTACGACGGGGCCTGCTTCTCAGCGGGCTGATCCCGTCGGCTTCCCTGAGGGGAGCCTGACCTGACGGAAGGGGGCGGCCGGTCCGCCGGCCGCCCCCACCGTCCCATCCATTCGGTCCCTCCGGGGGAGGGACCACCGAGAGGGCAACCGATGCTCGAAGTCGCCAACCTGGAGGTCGTGTACAACGAGGTGGCCCTCGTCCTGCGCGGCCTGTCCATCGAGGTGCCCGACGGGCAGATCGTGGCCCTGCTGGGGGCCAACGGCTCCGGCAAGACCACCACGACCCGGGCCATCAGCGGCCTGCTGGACGTTCACGAGGGCAAGGTCACCAAGGGTTCGGTCACCTTCGACGGCCAGCGGATCGACGACATGGAGCCGTCGGCCGTCGTGCGGTCCGGCATCACCCAGGTGATGGAGGGTCGGCGGGTGTTCGCCGAGCTGACCGTGGACGAGAACCTCGTCACCGGCGGCATCACCAACAAGGACCGCTCGGCGGTCGTCGAGGCCCACGAACGGGTCATGACCATGTTCCCGGTGCTGGCCGGCCGGCGTAAGGCCGTGGCCGGCTACCTGTCGGGCGGCGAGCAGCAGATGCTGGCCATCGGCCGGGCCCTCATGGCGAACCCGAAGCTGTTGATCCTGGACGAGCCGTCGCTCGGCCTGGCCCCCAAGTTGGTGGCCCAGATCCGGGACATCATCGTGGACATCAACCGGGCCGGCACCAGCGTCCTGCTCATCGAACAGAACGCCACCATGGCCCTGTCCATCGCCAACTACGGCTACATCATGGAGACCGGCAAGGTCGTCATGGACGGCGAGGCGGCCAAGTTGCTCAAGGACGAGGACGTCCAGGAGTTCTACCTGGGCCTGCACGGCACCGACGGCGAGCGAAAGTCGTTCCGGGACGTGAAGCACTACAAGCGACGGAAGCGGTGGCTGTCATGAGCCCGGACCCCACCGAGCGCCGCCTCGACGACGCCCTGCTCGACGTCGAGGGCATCAGCCTGTCGTTCAAGGGCGTGAAGGCCATCACCGACGTGTCGTTCCGGGTCGGCCGGGAGGAACTGTTCGCCATCATCGGCCCCAACGGGGCCGGCAAGACGTCGATCTTCAACTCCATCAGCCAGGTGTACCGCCCCCAGGAGGGCGACATCCGGTGGAAGGGCACCTCGATCATGGGCAGTCGCCCCGACCGGGTGGCCAAGTTGGGCATCGCCCGCACCTTCCAGAACATCGAACTCTTCCCGCACATGACGGTGCTGGAGAACCTGCTGCTGGGTCGCCACATCCGGATGGAGCGGTCCTGGTTGGCCGGTGCGGTGTGGGCCGGTCCGGCCAAGCGGGAGGAGATGGCCAACCGGCGGGCCGTCGAGGACATCATCGACTTCCTGGAGATCGAGCAGTGGCGCAAGCACCCGGTGGCCCTGCTGCCCTACGGCTTCCAGAAGCGGGTCGAGCTGGGTCGGGCGCTGGCCATGGACCCCGAGCTGCTGCTGCTGGACGAGCCGGTGGCCGGCATGAACCTCGAGGAGACCGAGGACATGGCCCGATTCATCCTGGACATCCGCGAGGAACTGGGCATCTCGATGGTCCTGGTGGAGCACGACATGGGCCTGGTCATGGACATCGCCGATCGGGT
>CAYWBE010000287.1:0-2075 GCA_964456295.1 uncultured Candidatus Nemicrothrix sp. | reverse complement strand
ACCCGGGGACGCCATCGTGTTCTCCTCGTGGATCATCCACGGGTCGCCCGGCAACTCCGGTACCGGCCGCCGGGTGGCCCTCTCCACGCGGTGGCTGGGCGACGATGCCGTCTGGCACCCCCACCAGGGATGCGATCCGACGGTCACCGACGCCGACACCAGCGCGGTGCCCGGGCAGTACCCCGCTGATGACGACCGGTTCCCCGTGGGGTGGCCGATCGCCTGACCCGTCCCGGCAGGTGGGACCCGGATCGGGATCAGGCCCGAGCGGCCAACTCCCGCAACTGGTCGACGGTCCGGCGGAGTTCCCGGGCCGTCCGACCGGGGCGGTGGCGCTCGAACGCCGTGGCCAGCTCGTCGTAGTACCAGGCCTGGTCGGCGGGCCCCGCGTTGAACCGACCCCAGAAGTCGGTGCCATCGACCTCTGCGGCCAGGGCGTCATCGACGATGCAGCGGGCGTTGTGACGCTTGTCGGCCAGCGACACGCACAGGGTGGCCTGATCCGCGGTGGCCAGGTGCTCGAGGTACTGCTCCTTGCGGACCTTCCACGGGGCCTTCTTCCCGCCGGCCACCGGCTCGGTCACATCGCTGCATCCGTCGACGATGTGGGCGACCCGGTCGCCGAACCGTTCGGCCAGCATCTCGACGGTGATCCGACGGCGACCCCGGTCGATGGTGTCCTCGACCACGTCGTGGAGGACTGCAGCGATGGCCACCTCCTCGGTCCGGTCGACCAGGCCCGGGTCGGCGGCCGCGTCCTCCATGGCCAGCGCGGCCACGGCCAGCAGGTGGCTGAGATAGGGGATGTCGGCGCCCTTGCGGACCTGGCCATCGTGCTCGGCGCGGGCGAATTCCATGGCCTCACTGAACCGCCGGGTCACCGGTGGCGGGTCCGGGCGCTCATCAACGGTCTGGTCCACGTCATCCATGTCCACACTCTCGCGCTCGCCAGTGGCATCTGAGAGGGGTTCGTCGCGGCGACCCGCGTCCAGTGGCGCCAGCAGACGGCAGATCTCCTCGAACGACGACTCGGTCACGCCACCACCCACTTCCACGAGCCGCAGGGCAGTGGCCATCCCGTTGAGACCCTCGGCGGCGGCATTCAGCGGGGCACGCCGGTGGCCGACGGATTCCACGAGCCGTAGAGGCCCCTGGCTTCCGGGACGCCGTCGCCATCCAACGTCACCCGGGCCCAGAGCCGCTTCCCGCACTCCACGCACTCGCCGTACGTCCGCTCGAAGTCGTTGCCCTCGTCGTCCACCTCGACCTCGAGCTCGTGGTGGGTGCTGCAGTCCCCGCAGGGCCCCTCGACCACCACCGACGAGTACCAGGCCAACGGCCGGCCGGCGGCCGTCGTCCGATCGAACAACGAGGCCGCCACCGGAACGCCGGGCACGAGGTCGTCGGGCCCCACCGGAAGGTCCTCGTCCCAGATCCCCTCGACCACGGCCCTGACGGCGACGCCCAACGCCTCCCGGGTCGAGTCGTTCACCAGCACGTGGTCCCAGTCCGTCCAGTCGGCGAGGGCCTCGTCGAACGGGTCCCCGGACGGTTCGACCCCGGGCCGGTCGATACGGACCAGCAACCCGCTCTCGGCCCGGATGAACTCGGCTTCGTCGGGGAACCGCAGGTCGGTGAAGGCCGCCGACCGCCCGTGGTGCTCGACGTCCACGCCCACCACGGTGGCGGCGTTCCACAGCCACGGCTCCTCGTCGTCGAGTCGGTCCTGCCCGATGCACGTCCGCAGCCACTCGCGGGCCGGGCGGGACCGTCGCAACGTCTCGTCCCAGCCGTCCCGGCGGACCAGGTCACCGAGTGGGCAGGTCTCGACGCCGGGGTCCTCCTCGATGGCCCTCCACCGGGCCCCGTCGTCGAAGCGGGCGATTATCAGGCGACCTCGTCCGAACAGCGAGTCTGCGGCCACCGACCTACCGACGCCGGCCCGGTGCCCGAAGGCGACGAGCAGCGGGGGCGGCGGGGGCGGCGGCTTCGGCACGAACGCCATCGTTCCGTCGCCCACCAACCAGGAACCGTGCTCACCCATCACCGTCCCTGTACGACCGGGCCGTGACACC
>CAYWBE010000286.1:0-2077 GCA_964456295.1 uncultured Candidatus Nemicrothrix sp. | reverse complement strand
GTACCGGAAGCCGACAGCGGACCACCAAGGAGACGGCCATCGCCGTCGACATCGACCTCGACGGGGTGGACGTGGAGGGCGTCTCGGCATCCACGGGACTCCCGTTCTTCGACCACATGCTGGACCAGCTGGGTCGCCACGGCGGGTTCGGCCTCCGGGTGTCCTGTGACGGCGACCTGGCCATCGACGCCCACCACACCGTGGAGGACGTCGGCATCGCCCTCGGCGAGGCCTTCGCCGATGCCCTGGGAGACAAGGCCGGCGTGCGACGGTTCGCCTCCATCCGGGTGCCGTTGGACGAAGCCCTGGTCGACGTGGCCCTCGACCTGTCGGGTCGCCCCTACCTGCACCACGAGGTCGAATTCCCCGGCGAGAAGATCCTCGGCGATCCGCCGTTCGACCCCCAGTTGATGGAGGAGTTCTGGCGGGCCTTCACCGTGGCCGCCCGGATCACCCTGCACCTCACCTCGGTGCGGGGGAAGAACACCCACCACATCGTCGAGGCCTCGTTCAAGGGCGTGGCCCGGGCCCTGCGCGACGCCGTACGGATCGAGGGTGGCGACGTGCCGTCCACCA
Source organism: uncultured Candidatus Nemicrothrix sp. (assembly GCA_964456295.1). Taxonomy (GTDB): domain Bacteria; phylum Actinomycetota; class Acidimicrobiia; order Acidimicrobiales; family MedAcidi-G1; genus UBA9410. The sequence goes on along the minus strand of CAYWBE010000286.1, from coordinate 1,501 downwards.
AGGGCAGCCTGTGACCGGAGGCCGCGGCGCCGAACCGGCGCCGGTGCTGGCCGTCCTGGACTACGGGATCGGCAACCTCCGCTCGGCCCAGAAGGCGCTCCAGAGGGTGGGGGCCGACGCCCGCCTGACCGCCGATCCGGAGGTCGTTGCCGCTGCCGACGGGGTGGTCCTTCCGGGCGTCGGGGCGTTCGGCCGGTGTATCGGGGCCCTGCGGGAGTCCGGCCTGTGGGATTCGGCCCACGAGGCCGCCACGGCCGCCGCGGCCGGCCACGGGCGGCCGTTCCTGGGGATCTGCGTGGGGCTCCAGATGCTCCACGAGGGGAGTGCCGAGTCACCCGGTGTATCGGGGCTCGGCGTGCTGCCCGGCGACGTATCGCTGCTCCCGGACGGCGTGAAGCGACCGCAGATGCAGTGGAACCGGCTGGACGCCACGGGGGGCGAGGATCCGCATCCCATGCTGGCCGGGCTGGGTGACGACCCGTGGACGTACTTCGTGCACAGCTACGCCGCTCCCGTCGGACCCGACACCGTGGCCACCTGCGCCTACGGCGGCGAGGTCTGCGGGGCCGAGGCCCGTGGCGTGCTGTGGGCCTGCCAGTTCCACCCGGAGAAGTCCTCGGCCACCGGACTCCGGGTCCTGGAGAACTTCGTGGCCCTGGTGGCGTCATGAGCCGGCCCGAACTCTTCCCGGCCATCGACCTCCGGGGTGGACGGTGCGTCCGCCTGATGCAGGGCGACTACGACCGCGAGACGGTCTACGGCGACGATCCGGTCGCCCAGGCCCTGGCCTTCCAGGAGGCCGGCGCCGACTGGGTACACGTGGTCGACCTGGATGCGGCCCGCAGCGGAGACCCGGTGAACCGCCCGGTGGTCGCCGCGGTGGTCGCCGCGCTGGACGTGCCCGTCCAGACGGGGGGCGGCGTGCGCTCGGTGGATGACGCCCGGGCCCTGTTCGACGCCGGGGTGGCCCGGGTGGTGCTGGGTACGGCAGCCGTGGAGGACCCCGACCTGGTGTCCGTGGTGGCCGACCACGGCCCGGTGGCCGTGGGTCTGGACGTCCGAGGTGACGAGGTGGCCGTCCGGGGCTGGACCGAGGGCAGTGGGCTCCAGATCGGCGACGCGCTGGTCCGCTACTCCACGCTCGGGACCTCGGCCTTCGTCATCACCCGCATCGAACGCGACGGCACCCTGGAGGGCCCCGACCTCGAAGGCCTGGCCGGCGCCCTGGCCGCCACCGACGTGGACGTGGTGGCCTCTGGTGGGGTGGGGCGTCCCACCGACCTGGACGACCTGGGGGCCCTCGAGGTGGAGGGTCGGCGCATCGCCGGAATCATCCTCGGACGTGCGCTGTACGAGGGCACCGTTGACCTGGCCGAGGCAGTGGCCCGCCGCGGGAACGCGACGGCCTGACATGGAGACGGCCTGAAGTGGAGACAGTACGCATCGTCCCGTGCCTGGACGTGGACGCCGGCCGGGTGGTCAAGGGCGTCAACTTCGTGGG
>CAYWBE010000285.1:0-2106 GCA_964456295.1 uncultured Candidatus Nemicrothrix sp. | reverse complement strand
GGATGGCCAGCGAGAAGGGCCGCACCACGAAGGTGGACACCAACTCGATGGGGGTGACGATCAGGTACAGGGCCTTCGGCTCGCCCGGGGGAAAGAGGGAGTTCTTGAGGTAGCCGCCGAGGCCCTGGGCCTTGACGCCGACCACGTTGTAGATGCACCACACGACGATGGCGAGGGTGATCGGGATGGCCATACGGCTGTTGGCCGGGAACTGGATGCCCGGGATGACCTCGAAGATGTTCGAGAAGAGGATGAAGAAGAACATCGTGGTCAGGAAGGGCATGAACTTCTTGCCCTCCTCGCCGATGGTCTCCATGACCACCGACTGCTCGATGAAGGTCACGCCGGACTCGGCGACGTGCTGCACGCCGGCCGGCACCAGCGAACCGGTCCTGCGGCCGGCCAGCAGGAAGATGGCTGCGGTGATGACCACGGCGGCCAGGTAGATGAGGACCGTCTTGTTGATGGCGTAGGCCGTCCCGCTGAAGAAGATGTCAGGCCACTCGAAGAGGTGGCTGACCGGCGGGAAGTCGAGTGCGAGCACGTTCACGTGGAGCGCTTCTCCTGTGGGGATCTACTTGGTGGGCTTCAGGCCGGGAGCGGCGAGCGTCATGGCGACGTGCCGGGATTCCCAGGCCAGGAGGCCGAGGTGGGTGACGAGCAGGGTGATGGCGAACGGGACGGTGGCCAGGACGCCGGCGGCCTTGACGACCAGCACGACGACGGTCATCAGGGCAAGACGGGCCACGTAGCCGCCGAGGACGGCACCGTACAGGGCATTGATGGAGATCTGGGCGGCCCGGGTGATGATCGCCGCCCCGAGGCGGAAGTTCACGGCCACCAGCACGAGGGCCAGGGCCGACGACAGCAGGCCGTCGAGGCCCCAACCGAGCACGCCGACCAGCAGGAAGGCGGGGGCGACCCAGATGGCCCGACGGGTCAGGTCGCGGGCGATGGCCGTCTCGGTGGCCGGATCGGTGGCGGGTCCCACGGTTTCGGTCCCGGTCACCGGAGGGGCCCTTCGGCCTGCCAGGCGGCACGACGTTCGACGCGGGCCTGCTCGAGGCTCCGGCCGTAATTGTGGGCCAGTCGGTACGAGGCGTAGGCCAGCGTCACCGCGGCGAAGACGATGGTGAAGACCGGAGTGGTGCCGATGCGGCCGTCCAGCAGCCAACCCAGGAACCCGAAGATGGCCGGGGTGACGGCCAGCTCGAAGGCCGCGGCGAACGCGTCGCCGAAGCCCTGTCGCATCTCGCGCGTCTCGGCAGTGGCCATCGGGGTGATCCTCCGCCGGCAGGTCCCATCGGACCCCCGGGCGTACCGATCCTGGTACGGGTCGTCGTGCACGTCGGTCCGACGACGGAGGTCGCCGGACGCGCTTGTGAATCTAATCACCAAGTCTCCCGCGGGCAACCCTGTACTCCACCACGGCACGATGAATCCGTCACACCCGGTCACCGTCACTCCGGACGGTGGCCGACGGCTCCACCACCGACCGCAGACGCGGATGGAGCACGGTGAACAGGAGCAGGCCGATGGCCGCGATGCCGATGGGGACGATGGCGTCGCCGTCACCGGAATAGGTCGGCCACAGCACGAAGCCCGACAGCAGGGCGCTCCATCCCCAGAGGATGACCACGGCCCGGCGGTGCCCGTGGCCCAGGCGGAGCAGGCGGTGGTGCAGGTGGTCCTTGTCGGCCGCCGTGACCCGTAGGCCGGGCGTGGCGGCCCGCCGCACCACGGCGAAGGCCAGGTCGAACAGCGGCACCCCGAGGATGACCACCGGGATGAACACCGGTGCGAAGAAGAAGAAGGACTGGCCGCTGAACGCCGCCTCGGTCCGGCCACCCACCGACACCGTGGATGCCGCCATGAGCAGGCCCAGCAGCAAGGCCCCACCGTCGCCCATGAAGATCCGGGCCGGGTGCACGTTGTGGGGCAGGAACCCCACGCAGATCCCCACCACGATCACGGCCAGCACCGAACCGGGGTTGCCCTCGAACAGGAGGCCCTCGTCGCCCAGGCGCAGCGCGTACAGGAAGAAGGTCGCCGCGGCGATGGCCACGATGCCGGCCGCCAGCCCATCCAGGCCGTCGATGAGGTTCA
>CAYWBE010000284.1:0-2147 GCA_964456295.1 uncultured Candidatus Nemicrothrix sp. | reverse complement strand
GGACGGCGTCGCCCATCCCGGGGGTGACCACGACCAGCACGGTGTCGGCCGCCGAGGCCACGTCGACCTCCACCTGGCCCACCCCGACCGTCTCGACGACCACCGGATCGAAGCCGGCCAGGTCCAGTACCCGGACCATGCCGGGCACGGCCAGGGCCAGGCCACCGGCGTGGCCGCGGGTGGCCATCGAGCGGATGAACACCCCGGCCGCGGTGGCCTCGGCCATGCGGACCCGGTCGCCCAGGATGGCCCCGCCGGTGAGCGGTGACGACGGGTCCACGGCCAGCACGGCGGGTCGATGGCCCCGCTCGACCAGCCGGGTCGTCCAGGCGGCCACCAGGGTCGACTTGCCCGCCCCCGGCGGGCCGGTCACCCCGATCACGTGGGCCCGACCGCCGCCGCCCGTTGGACCGCCAGCCGCTGGACCGTCGCCGTCCAGGAGCGTCCAGGTCCGTTCGGCCACCTCGTCGGCCGACGGACCTCCCCGCTCCACCAGGCTCAGCAGGCGGGCGGTGGCCCTCCGTTCGCCGCCCCGGGCCGCGGATACCAGCTCGGCGACCGGCCGGTTTCCGGGCCGCCGGCTTTCAGGCACGGAGATCAGCCCCGGACGGCGGCCCGTACGCAGGCCACGACCTCATCCGCGGTGGCTCCCGGGCCGAGCACGCCGGCCACCCCGGCAGCGGCCATGGCCGGTCGGTCCTCGTCGGGGACGATGCCGCCGATGACCACCGGGACGTCCAGCCCGGCCTCGGCCAGGGCCTCGACCATGCGGGGGCCCAGCGTCAGGTGCCCAGCGTTGAGCATGGAGATGCCGACCACGTCGGCGTCCTCCTGTTCGACGGCCTCGATGATGGTGTCGGTGGTCTGGCGGAGGCCGAGGTACACGACCTCCATGCCGCCGTCACGAAGCATCCGGGCCACCACCTTGAGGCCGCGGTCGTGGCCGTCGAGGCCCAGCTTGGCCAGCACCACCCGTAGCGGCGACCCCGGGGTCGTCCCGGCCATCAGGTCCCTCCCATCAGACGACCGCCCGTTCGACGTACGTACCGAACTCGGCCTCCAGGGCGTCGACCATCTCGCCGACGGTGGCCCGGGCCCGTGCGGCACCCAGCAGGGCGGGCATCAGGTTGGTGGTGGGCTCCGCAGCGTCGGTGGCCACCCGGGCCAGGGCGGTGCTCACCGCGGCGTCGTCACGTGCCTGCTTCACGGTGGCCAGGCGCTTGCGTTGGAGGTCCTCGGTGTCCTGGCCGATGCGTAGGAGGCGGCGACGCTCCGGATCGTCGCCTTCGGTGAAGGCGTTGACGCCGACGACGATGCGCTCGCCGGCGTTGACCTCCCGTTCGTGCCGGTAGGCCGAGTCGGCGATCTCCCCGGCGAACCATCCGCTCTCGATGCCGGCGTACACCCCCTCGAGCATCGAGCCGTCCCCCAGGTGCGCGAGGTGGTCGAACACCTCGGTGGCCCGACGTTCCATCTCATCGGTCATCCACTCCACGTAGGCCGAACCGCCGAGTGGGTCGACCACGTCGGCCACCCCGGTCTCGTGCGCGATGACCTGCTGGGTCCGCAGGGCGATACGGGCTGCGTCCTCGGTGGGCAGGGCCATGGCCTCGTCGAACGAGTCGGTGTGGAGGCTCTGGGTGCCGCCCAGCACGCCGGCCAGGGCCTGGATGGCCACCCGGGCGATGTTCACCTCGGGCTGCTGGGCGGTCAGCGACACCCCGGCCGTCTGGGTGTGGAACCGCAGCTTCAGGCTTCGCTCGTCGGTGGCCCCGTACCGGTCGCGCATCCAGCGGGCCCAGATCCGGCGGGCGGCGCGGAACTTGCCCACCTCCTCGAAGAAGTCGTTGTGGCTGTTGAAGAAGAAGCTGAGACGGGGGGCGAAGTCGTCGACGTCCATGCCGGCGGCCTGCGCGGCCTCCACGTAGGCGAACCCGTTGGCCAGGGTGAAGGCCAGTTCCTGGACGGCCGTCGAGCCGGCCTCCCGGATGTGGTAGCCGGAGATCGACACCGGGTTCCATCGAGGCATCTCGGCGGAGGTGAAGCCCATGACGTCGGTGACCAGTCGGACCGACGGGCGGGGCGGGAACACGTACTCCTTCTGGGCCTGGTACTCCTTGAGGATGTCGTTCTGGAGGGTGCCGGCC
>CAYWBE010000283.1:0-2154 GCA_964456295.1 uncultured Candidatus Nemicrothrix sp. | reverse complement strand
CCAACGGCTGGAACCTGGCCATCAACCGCCGCCAGTTCGGCGGGATCCGCAACCGACGGGACCTGGGCATCGGCGGGGAGGGTCTCCAGTTCCTTCCCGACGACGTGGTCGAGCCCGACGAGACCTTCCGGGACCGACTGTCGTTCACCGTGGGGGACCGCACCTTCGAGTTGCGCCATGCCCGGGGCGAGACCGACGACCACGCCTGGGGCTGGGATGCCGAACGCCGGACGGCCTACACCGGCGACTTCACGTCCTGGGTGTTCCCCAACGCCGGGAACCCCCAGAAGGTGCAGCGGTACCCCATCGAGTGGGCGGCCGCCATGCGGGACATGCTGGCCGTCGGGGTGGAGCGGGTGTATCCGGCCCACGGGTTGCCCATCGTGGGGCGCCAGCGGGTCGAGACGGTCCTGGGTGACATCGCCGAGGCCCTCGAGCACCTGGCTGGGCGGACCCTGGAGCTCATGAACGAGGGGGCGACGATCGACGAGATCATCCACGCCGTCCGGGTGCCCGACCACCTGGCCGACCGTCCCTGGTTGGCTCCGCAGTACGACGAACCGGAGTTCGTGGTGCGCAACGTGTACCGGCAGTTCGGTGGCTGGTGGGACGGCAACCCGGCCAACCTCAAGCCGGCACCCGAGGCGGCGGTGGCCGCCGAGATGGTGGCCCTGGCCGGATCGGTCGAGTCGCTCGTCGACCGGGCGCTCGAGTTGGTCGAGGCCGGCGACCTGCGACTGGCCTGCCACCTGGTGGAGATGGCGGTGGCTGCCGAGCCGGCCCACGAGGGTGCCCAGCGGGCCCGGGCCGACGTGTACTGGCACCGTCGGGCCGCCGAGCGGTCGCTGATGTCCAAGGGGGTGTACGCCGCGGCGGCCCGGGAGTCCGAGGCCGCCCTGGGCGGCGACGTGTCCGGCGATGCCGTGGGCGACTCGCTCAGGGGTGCCCTGGGCTGACCCGGGCCCCGGCTCGGTTCAGTCGAGGACCAGCACGCCGTCGGTCGGCAGCAGCAGTGGGCCGCTGTCGGCGGTCAGGAGCGTCGCGGTGGCCAGGCCGGGGGCCGGGTCCGTGGCCCCGATGGCGGCTGCCAGGTGGGCGGCGGCCCGGATCCCCACCGATCCGTCCAGCAGGGACGTCACGACGACCCCCAGCCCGGCTGCGCCGACCGTCCGGGCCGCCTCGGCGGCGGCCAGGGGGCCGCCCAGTGCCGAGGGCTTCAGGACCACCAGGTCGGCACTGCCCAGGGCGATGGCCCGCTGGACGTCGGCGACGGTGCGGGCCGACTCGTCGACGGCCACCGGTACGGGGGACCCTGCCCGGACGACGGCCATGGCCTCCAGACCGGCCACCGGCTCCTCCACGAACTCGATGTCCAGGTCGGCCAGGTGGGCCAGGTGGTCGGGGGCCTCGTCGGTCGTCCATCCCCCGTTGGCGTCGATGCGGAGTCGGGCGTCGCCGATGGCCTCCCGGACGGCGGTCAGGCGGGCCACGTCCTCGTCGAACGGTCGGGCGGCCACCTTCACCTTGACCGTGCGGTGGCCGTCGGCCACCGCCTCGGCCGCCGCTTGGGCGAGTGTCGTGGGGTGGTCGCCGACGACCAGGGCCGAGACGGGAACGGTGCCGGGGCTGCCCGGCGACAGCAGGTCGTGGAGCGGTCGACCGGCGATCCGGGCGGCCAGGTCCAGCAGGGCGCCGTCGATGGCCGCCCGCGCCGTAGCGACCTCCACGGTCGCGGCATCGCCGTCGGCCCAGCGACGGAGTGCGGCCTCGGTCCGGTCGATGGTCTCCGGGGTGAAGCCGGCCAGCGGCGCCGCTTCGCCATGGCCGCTCCGCCCGTCGGCGTCGACCAGGGTCAGGACCACCACCTCGCGGTCGGTGACCGGTCCCCGTGCGGTACTGATGGGGGACCGGTAGGCGATCGTCGTCCGGGTGATTCGGACCTCCCGGACGTCCGGTGGGTCGAGGTCGGCCAGTGCCCGGGTTCCGGTCATCGTCCGTCCACCTCGTCGAGGAGGTCGCCGATGGCGGCCCGCACGTGTCCGGGGTTCTCCAGGTGGGCGGCGTGCCCCGCCTCGGGCACCACCTCGATGGCCGACCGCGCCAGGCCGGCGGCCATGCGCATGGCGATGGCCCGGAACTTCGGGTCCTCGTCGC
>CAYWBE010000282.1:0-2157 GCA_964456295.1 uncultured Candidatus Nemicrothrix sp. | reverse complement strand
GGCTGCTCGGCCCCGGTGTACACCACCGACTCGTTGCACTCGGCGGTGGTGGAGATCGTGGTGAAGCAGTCGGCCCGGGTCACCTACACCACCATCCAGAACTGGTCGTCCAACGTCTACAACCTGGTCACCAAGCGGGCCCGGGTGGAGGCCGAGGGCCACATGGAGTGGATCGACGGCAACATCGGTTCCCGCCTGACCATGAAGTACCCCGCCGTGGTGTTGGCCGGCCCGAAGGCGTCCGGTGAGGTGCTGTCGGTGGCCTATGCGGGCCCGGGCCAGCATCAGGACGCAGGCGCCAAGATGACGCACGCCGCGCCGGAGACGACGTCCAAGATCGTCTCCAAGTCGATCTCCAAGGACGGTGGCCGGACCAGCTACCGGGGCCTGGTCCGGGTGGAGGACGACGCCTACGGCTGCAAGAGCCACGTGCAGTGCGACGCCCTGATCCTCGACGACGACAGCATCTCCGACACCTACCCCTACATGGAGGTCGGGTCGGCCGATGCGGTGATCGGCCACGAGGCCACGGTGTCCAAGGTGGCCGACGACCAGCTCTTCTACCTGATGAGCCGGGGGCTGACCGAGGAGCAGGCCATGTCGATGGTGGTCAACGGCTTCATCGAGCCGGTCACCCGGACGCTGCCCATGGAGTACGCCGTGGAGTGGAGCCGCCTGATCGAACTGCAGATGGAGGGCTCGGTCGGCTGACCGGTCCCGCCGGAGGCGGGCCGGATCCGGGGACTGTCCCCGATGGGGGCCGCCGACGCGCCACACTGACGCCATGCCGATGCGTCAGGACTGCAAGCACTTCGAGAGCCGGAGCTATCCCAACGGGGACACCGTCCGGAAGTGCAACCTGGACCTGGCCCCGGAGGCTCCGTGGCGGTGCCCCGAGGACTGTCCGTCGTTCACCAAGCGTCGCCTCGACGTGAACTGGAGCCACGGGAGTCTCGTCACCCCGGCCACCCCTGATGAGCCGGAGGGGTTGGGCGACGACGAGAGCATCGCTGCCCTGTTGGACGCGGCCGAGGACATCATCAACGAGGCCGGTCCCCGGGTGATCGCCGACCTGGACGCCGAACGGTCCCGGAAGGGTCGGTTCCGGCGTACGAAGGGCGGCGGAAGCGGCGGCAAGGGCCGGCGGCGCAGGAAGAAGAAGTAGACGGGAACCACACCCGTGGGTGGGCGTCGGGTCCGGTCAGGCGTCGGCCAGGCGGATCTCGACCACCGCGGCGAGGGGAACGTGGACCATCGACCCGTCGGGTCCGCCCACGACCAGCACGTCGACCCCCACCCGCTCCAGGACCCCGGTCAGTTCGGTGGCCGTGGGCCGTGTCCAGACCCGGACCGTGGGTCGGTCCACCAGTAGGCGCTCCAGAGCGGTGCGCAGGTCCAGACGGAATGCCGCCCCGTCGGTCGGCCTGTCGCCGACCAGGTCGGGACCACCGGGTGGTAGGCGCACCGAGGTGACCGAACCCCGGTCGATCAGCGAGAGCCCGCCTTCCTCCCGTCGGACGGCGATCAGGTCACGGCCCAGGGCCTCGATCCGACCGGCCACCGGTCGCCCGTCGGCCAGGGTGAGGGTCATCGGTTCGGAACGCTCGGCCAGGTCCAGCAGCAACCCGTCGAAGTGGGCGGCCTCCTCGGCCTGGAGTCGCTGCCAGGCCTCCTGCCCCAACCGCCGGACGGCCTCCTCGGCGTCCACCTCGGCGGCGAACCTGCGGAACGCCCCCTCGTCGGTCGTCGCTCCCCGATGCTCCGTGTCCCGGTGCTCCGATGTCCGCTCCGTCCGGTCCGGGACGGGTCCACGCTGGCCGGGATGGTCCTGCTCCGGGTCGGGGCCCATCGCCGGAGGGTAGTCCCGACGATCGGGCTGCTGGCCGGTGGGTCCGGTGGCGGTACCCTGTCCAACGCCCATGGAGTCGACCACGCTGACCGTCAACGTCCCCGGCAACGACCTGATGTCGGACCTGGTCGGGGAGCGCGACGTCCTGCTCCGGCGGGTCGAAGGGGCCTTCCCGGGTTCGGCCATCCACGTCCGTGGAAACCAGATCACCATCGACGGAGACCATGCGGCCATGGTCGGCACGGTGTTCGGCGAGATGGTGGCGCTGCTCCAGCAGGGCCTGTCCATCGACGAGCGGACGTTGGACC
>CAYWBE010000281.1:0-2162 GCA_964456295.1 uncultured Candidatus Nemicrothrix sp. | reverse complement strand
AGTACGTGGTTCGTGGAGGGGGAGTATCCGGGGGATGGGCGCCGGGTCGTGCGGACGGTTCCGCCGACGGCGCCGGCCTGAGGCCGGACTACTTGCCCCGCATCCGCTGGGCGCGGGTGCGCTTGAGCATCTTGCGGTGCTTCTTCTTGCGCATGCGCTTGCGGCGCTTCTTGATCAGGGATCCCATGACGGGCGGCAGGCTAACGGCGCTGGTCGGCGATGCGTCGGGCGGTGTCCGCGTCCCGGCCACCGGGGCCTCCGGCCCTCACCCGAAGCTCCGCTTGGCCACCTCTTCGAGCATGACCTCGGTGGCCCCGCCGCCGATGGGCAGGATCCGGGCGTCGCGGCTCATCCGCTCGATGGTCGATTCGCGCATGTAGCCCATGCCTCCATGGAACTGGAGGCAGTCGTACATCACCCGGTTGACCACCTCGGCGCCGAGGGCCTTGACGCCCGACATCTCCCGGACGTTGTCCCCGCCCTGGTCGCCCAGCCAGGCCGCGTGGTACATCGACGCCCGCACCGCATCGACCTCGGCCTGTCGCATGGCCAGGCGCTGGCGGATGGCCCCGAGGTCCGACAGGTGTCCGCCGAAGGCCTTCCGATCGGCGCAGTAGGTGGTGGTGAGGTCCAGGGCGGTCTGGGCGGCGCCCACTCCCATGGCCACGAGCACCATGCGCTCGTTCTGGAAGTTGCGCATCGTCTCGTGGAAGCCCCGGTGGAGGGTCCCCAGTAGGGCGTCGTCGGGCAACCAGACCTCGTCGAGGGCCAGCTCGGCGGTGTCCGAGCAGCGCCAGCCGTGCTTGTCCAGCTTGGACGTGACGGCGAAGCCCACGGTGTCGGTGGGCACGAGGAACATGGAGATGCCGTAGTGGTCGTCGGGGTCGGTGCGGGCGGCCAGCACCACGAGGTCGCCGTGGACGGCGTTGGTGATGAAGGTCTTGCGCCCGTCGATGCGCCAGCCGTCGCCGTCACGGACGGCTCTGGTGCGTAGCCCGGCCACGTCCGATCCGGCATCCGGTTCGGTCACCCCGATCGACAGGATCGTGTCGCCGGCCAGGATGCCCGGCAGCCATCGTGCCAACTGGTCGGGACTTCCCGAGTTGAGGATGTGGGGAAGCGCCATGTCGGTGTGGACCAGCACCGTGGCCTCGAAGCCGCCATAGGTCGACGTGCCCAGTGCCTCGGCGAAGGTGGCCGAGGCGACCATCCCGAGTCCCAGACCACCGTGTTCGGTGGGCACCCGGAGGCTGAACATCCCCAGGCTGCCCATCCTGGCGAGTACCTCCCGGGGGACCATCCCGGCCTCCTCCCATCGGTCGCCGTGTGGCACGACCTCGTTGGCCACGAACTCCAGCGTCTGGTCATGGAGCGCCTGGAGGTCGCCGGAGAGGCTGGCGTTCCGGGTGTCGGGGCTCATGGCCGGGCCGCCAGACCGGACCAGAATTGCCGGGTCACCACCTCGGCCAGTTCGTCCAGGGAGCCGCGTTCGGGGTCGAACCACTCGACCGAGGCGTTCATCCCGCCGAGCAGCATGAGGCGGGCCGGCCTGACGTCCACGTCGTCGGCCACCAGGTCGGCCAGCAGGTGGTTCCAGCGGGCCTCGTAGGCATCGCGGACCGGGACGATGGCGGAGCGGACGACGGCCGGGGCGGTCCGGAAGGTGGTGACGTTTGCTGCGGTGAACGGTCCGTTCTCGTACAGGGCGGCCAGGTGGGCCCGGACGTGGGCGGCCAGGCGGCGCCGGGGGTCGGTGGTGCCATCGGGCAGGTCGGCCGCTTCGGTGAAGGCCTCGTCCATGACGGCCATGCCCCGTCGGAGGATGGCCTCCAGGAGTGCCTCCTTGGAGGCGAAGTGGTGGTAGATCGACGCGGCCTGGATGCCCGCCGCCTCGGCGATCCGTCGGAGCGAGGCCGCTTCGTAGCCCTGCTCGAGGATCAGGGTGGCGGCCGTCTCGAGGATCAGGGCGTGTCCGGGTGTCGACGGCCCGGTCGGCGCTGCGTTGGAGGAGGAGGCCATACCCCAACCATACCTAACGATCGTTAGGCAAACCAACAGTGGGGGGAGGGACCACTACGCTCGGTGTTGTCCAGTGGCCGGTAGTTCAACTGGCAGAACGCCTGACTTTGGATCAGGAGGTTGGAGGTTCGAGCCCTCCCCGG